>JAYSYI010000585.1:0-9618 GCA_043727665.1 Limnoglobus sp.
GGTTCGCCTGAAATTTGCACCGAACCAGATCGTGGCGTTCCACGATCCTTCGACGGCCGATTCCGAACTTGCGATCCTCGCGAACCGCCCGATGGTCGAAAATCGCGCGACGGTTTACGTGTGTAAAAACTCCGTCTGTGCCGCGCCACTCATCGGCAGTGACGCGGTTTCGGAAGTGATTTAATCCATCCGGAAGTCGGCGATCAGCCAATCGGTTGGTCGGTCGCCCTTCACGAGTTTCATCGTGAACGGCTTCGTGGCTCCGCCTTTGCTCAACTCGCCCGTGACAGTGCCCCCTTCCACTTTCGCAATCGCGTAACCGGTGAAGCCGCCTCGGAATTCGCCGAACTTGCCGCTGAGGATGCCGCGATTGTAACCGCGTTTGTCTGCGGGGAACGGCGGGGCGATGCCCATTTTGAAGGTCGTGCTCATCGTGCCTTCCGCGATGCGATCCGAGTTGCCGAGCAGGCCATCGAGGAACGCAATTGCCGCGAATGTCGGGTATGCCTCGTCGCCCGCCGGCAACGTCGCAGACACGGTTGCCGCCGGGCTGGCGAAGAACCAATCGGTTCGCCAGTCCCCGTCGAGTTTCGTCACGCGAAGTGCGATGTGCTTCGGTGCATCGCCTGCGACGACACCGGTGAGTACGAATGTTTCGCCCGAACCCGATGCGGCCGTCAGCGCGGGTGCCGGTACCGTGTTGAGGAAGCGTTCGAGCCACTGCCCGGCGATCGTATCCGAGTAGCCGAGTTCGCGATCTTCGGGGGAAAACGGGTCGGCAATCGCCTTCTTGAACGTCGGCGTGAGCATCGCGGCGCTGACTTTCCCCGTTTGCACCGCCGCCAGAAACTCCTTGGCGTAAGCCTCGGCTGCACTCTTCGAGTCGGTTGTGGAAGCGGGCACGGCCACTTCGCCGGGCTTCGCCGTGGGTGTCGCGCCGACCACGACCGGTGCGGCTTGCGTGGCGTAGGCCGGAGGTTTCGAACAACCGGCGGCGAGTAGAATTGCGAAGCCGAGCCAGCGGCTGCGGCGAACGATCCGTGTCATGATGCTCCTCGGGGTGAAACGCAGAGAGGATTATTTCGCCAATTGTACGATCAATTTCGCGGCTGCGGTGAGGTCCGCGGCGGAGCGGATCATCGGCAGTTCGGCTTTGGCGGCTTCCAGAATCTCGCGAGCCTTATCGACCTGATTGCCTTCCAAGCGAACGACGACCGGCACCTTGAAACCGACTTCGCGGCCCGCTTTCACGAGTGCTTCCGCAATCAGCGCGCAACTCGCGATGCCGCCGAAGATATTCACGAACACGCCTTTCACTTTATCGTCCGAAAGGATGATGCGGAACGCCTCGATTGCGGCATCGGGCGTTACGCCGCCACCCACGTCGAGGAAGTTTGCCGGGCTGCCGCCGTGGTGGTTGACGATGTCCATCGTCGCCATCGCGAGGCCCGCCCCGTTGACGAGGCAACCGATCGTGCCATCGAGTTGGATGTAATTGAGGTTCGCCTTGCCCGCACGAATTTCCGTCGGGTTTTCTTCGGCGAGGTCGCGCAACGCTTGCACGTCGGCATGGCGGAACGCGGCATTATCGTCGAAGTCAATCTTCGCATCGAGAACGACAACATCGCCCTTTTTGGTGACCGCGAGCGGGTTGACTTCGACGATGCTCGCGTCTTTGGCGAAGTACACTTTGGACAGCGCCATGAGGATTTTCACGACGGGGCCGATCTGCTCGTTCGTGAAGTCGAGATCGAATGCAAGTTTCTGCGCCTGGTGCGGCAACAGCCCCGTTTCGGGCGACACGGGTACGCGAAGGATTTTCTCCGGGCTATCGTGCGCCACCTTTTCGATGTCCATGCCGCCTTCGGTCGAGGCCATCAGCACGGGCATGCCGAGTGCGCGATCGAGTACCATACCGACGTAGTATTCCTTGACCGGCTCCGCATCCGCTTGCACGATCAGCGTCTGAATCGGCTGGCCTTCGGGGCCGGTTTGCATCGTAATCAGCGAGTGTTTCAGCATCGCATCGGCAACACTACGGGCTTTCTCTTTCGTCGGGCAATACTTCACGCCACCGAGTTTGTCCGAGTAGCCTTTGAGTTGCCCCGCACCCCGTCCACCCGCATGAATTTGCGCCTTCACCATCGCACCCGTTCCGCCGAGTGCTTCGAACGCGGCCGCCGCTTCATCGGCGGTCTTCACGACGATGTGCTTGGGGATCGGCGCGCCGTAGCTCGCAAGCAGTTCTTTGGCCTGATATTCGTGGATTTTCATCGAGTCACCCGTGCTTTTGGTGGTGTGCGTGTGGGTGTTATATATTTCCTTGGCCAGAAACGGATACCATTTCAGCCGGTACGATTCGTGGACGCAGATCTTTCGCCTGCGTGAGGGATTCCGCCCCCATTCAGGATCGAAGACCACCGAAAAGTGGTTCTGGCATGATTTTAGTCGGTCAAAATCGGACGTAAGTCGTTGGTGGATTAAGTTAGTTCCTAAATTCGCGGTAAACCTTCGCCGATTCCGTTCTGCGCGTGCGGGGGCAGGTTCAACTGAATGGCGAACGCGGTCGCTACTCCTCGCATCGTTGGCGGCGTTACGAACTGTTCAGATCGTCGCCCGTTTCGCCAAACGGGATCGCTTCGCTCAACTGGTTCCTCTGCGCGTCGCTCAGGTTCCATGGCAGAAATCGACCCATATTCAGTGGTATTCGACCGCCCATATTCGCTCGCTCGTCCAGTTACCATCGCAACCACGTTCGCCGAAGCGGGCTTGCAAGCGTGCGATGGTGCGCCACAACCGTCGCTGGGCCAACCGGCTTCCCGATGAGGCACCGCGTCGCTATTTCTACAAAGGGTGGTACTGGTGAGCGCCCGGGGACTGGTGACAAGTCCTACAGTAGAGGAACCCCTCTTCGGTACTTCAATAATCCCCCGAGCCGATTCCCCACGTTGGCCCACAAGGGGGTCGGTTGAAATTCGCTCGTACCCCAGGTGCGCGAAGCGCGACCTGGGGCTATTAGCTCTAATCCCTCCGGGATTAGGGAAAAAGCTAAATCCACTGGAAAAATTCTGGTGGAGGGCATGAATTGCCGAAACAGAAACCGCAAGATGAATGTTGCAGAAATTCGATGAAAAGCCTAACTTCACATCACTTCGGGCTTCCTCTCCTCTATTGTCAGGCTTCCGGGGTCACAGACCCCAGCTACAAAAAGTGAAAGTAAGTGTCATTGGGCTTTCGTCTCTGCGTGAGTGGTTTTGAGTTTTAAATTACACCGAGAAACTTTGCCACGGCGGCGTGGAACGCTTCGGGGTTCTCGAGGTTCGATAGGTGGCCCGCTTCGGGGAGGCTCACGAACGTGCTGCCGGCGATGCGGCTCGCGGTTTGTTTCGCGCCGGCGGCGGGGGTAATCGCGTCGTGTTCGCCGACGATCACGAGCGTGGGGATGCGAATCTCGGCGAGGCCTGGCACTGCATCGGGGCGATCGCGTAGGGCTTTCACCGCAGCGAGAATGCCGTTTAGCGGTTGTGCCACACCGATACGTCGCACGTGCGCAACGATCTCCGGCTTCAATGCGCGCGTGAGTTCGCACAACGCTTTCGGAATCATATCCTCGATCACTTTTGCAGGCGTCAGCGTGGCGAATCCCGCGAGTAATTTATCGCGATTCGCCTTTGCCGCATCATCGTCGGCTTCGGGCTTAGTGTCGATCAAGATGAGTTTTCGCACCCGTTCGGGGTAACGCCGCGCAATTGCGAATGCCACGTAACCGCCCATCGAACAGCCGCCGAGCACAACAGGTTCGATCACGGCTAGCCCATCGAGAAAATCGATAACGATGTCCGCCATCATGTCGATCGTGATGTCGGGCACGAAGGTCGTCTCTCCGAACCCAGGGAAGTCCGGGGCAATCACCGTGTGCGACTGCGAGAACGTATCGAGCTGCGCACGCCACATCTCCCGCGAAAACGGAAACGCATGAAGCAAAACCATCGGCGACCTCACGCCGACAGAGTCGTAGCCAATCCTCACGCCCGAGTGGGGCAAGTCGATCATCGCCATGAATTTGCCTTTCAAGAAGTCTGTTCATTGATTGCGAATAATTATGCAAAATTCCTCTCGGCGTGCAGACTGCTGCGTATTTGCGAAACCGGGCTGCGAATTGCGCGGTATATCGCTTCATGACGCGCCATACCGTCCCATCTTATAACGGATGATCGGGCTTCCGTCGCAAAGAAGGCGACTATGACTTTTGCTACTGTTACCGAACCGAAACCCGCACTGGAAATTCCGCCGGAGCTGGTCGATCACCCGCGCTACCGAGTGATGAACCTCCTCGGCGTTGGCGGCATGGGTGTCGTGTATCAGGCCGAACATTTGATGATGGGCCGCATCGTTGCGCTCAAAATGATCTCGATGAAGTACACCGCGAACGCCAAAGCGGTCGAGCGATTTCGCCGCGAAGTGCGGGCGGCAGCCAAGCTCACGCACCCGAATATCGTCACCGCGTACGATGCCGACGAAGCGGGTGGACGGCACTTCCTCGTGATGGAATGCGTCGATGGCGTTAGCTTCGACCGGCTCGTGAATCGGCGTGGTCCGCTGCCGGTTGCGAACGCCTGCCAGGTGATCCGCCTCGCGGCACTCGGGCTGCAACATGCCCACGCGACGGGGATGGTTCATCGCGATATCAAGCCGCAGAACATCATGGTGAACCGCAAGGGCAACGTGAAAATTCTCGACTTCGGCCTCGCACGATTGATCGCAGACACCGACGCCCCGCTCGACTCCGACGGGAGCGAAACGTCCGGAGCGAACCCCGCGATGACGAGCGCCAGCACCGTGATGGGCACGCCCGATTATCTCGCGCCGGAACAAGCTCGCAACTCGCACGATGTCGATATTCGCGCCGATATTTACAGCCTCGGCTGCACGCTTTACTTCGCACTCACGGGCAAACCGCCGTTCGCACAATCGCGCACCGCGTTCGATAAAGTCCTCGCGCATTATCAATCCGAACCGCCGTCACTCACACTGTTTCGCGACGACTTGCCTGATGGCGTGCTCGAAATCGTCGCGAAAATGATGTCCAAAACACCCGCCGACCGGTACGCAACTCCTGCCGAAGTGGCGACGGTTTTGCTGCCGTTCACGAAGGCCGCACCTTCGACGCAGTACACGGCCACGCCCGTGATGACATCGTCCGATCCGATATTCGCCGACTTCGAATTGAGCGACGAAACACCAGTCGGCAAGTTGCGTTCGCGTTGGGCGTGGAAGCGTTACGCGGCGATGGTGGCCATACTTTTACTGGCGTTCGTCGTGCTGGCCTCGGTAAGCCGTCCTCCGGAAAATAAAGCGGTGGTTACGACTGCTTCGCAGAGCGTGAAAGCGGTTGTCGCCGTACCAAAAGCGATCGTGCCGGAGGTGGTGGGGCCGCGTGTGGTGATCGTGCTGCCGCAACACGGCGTGAACTTCGACGACTACCAACCGGTCCGCGACCGGCTCGCTTCGCTCGGTGCCAAGGTCACGACGGCGGCCCGCAAAAAGGGTATTTGCGAACTGACATCGGGCGATACGCGTACGGCCCCGCACGCGGATTTCGCATTGTCCGAGATTCGCGCCACCGATTATGATGCGGTCATTTTTCCCGGTGCCACCACGTCGGATTATATGGGACCGAGCGATTCGCGCGAACGGGTGAAACTCCTCGTCGAGCATCTCATCGAAGCGAAAAAAGTCGTGGCGGCCATTTCCTCGGGCGAACGAACGCTGGTCGAACTCGGCGTGATCCGCGGCTTTCGTGCGGCCAAACCTACGGAGAAATTGTTCGGTGTCTTGGATCGCAACGACCGCTTCAACTACCCCAATTGGGCCGGCCCGTGGTCGTTCGTCGTCGAGGACGGCCCGTTCATCACCGCCAACGGCCCGAGCCACGCCAACGATTTCGCAAACACTGTCCACGCTGCAATCGAACGCCACAAGCTGAAGCCGTGAGCGAGTGATTCACGTTTCGCTATCAGTAGTCAGCCAAATCCTCACTCCCTCGTTACCAGTAGGCTACCAAATCCGATCCTGACCGGTTTCTAGACCGATCAACTGCATGAACGTAAGTTACACGGAGTGTCAATAACTGCTCTCGTTCTCTGTAAAGGATTTCAAATGTCGCTATCCCAGCGATCGATTGCCGAGTTTTTCGGTGCGTTTTGGCTCGTATTCGGCGGTTGCGGCAGTGCCGTGCTTGCCGCGAAGTTCGTCGATTCGGGTAACTCCAATATTAACTTGGGGATCGGTTTCGTCGGCGTGTCGTTTGCCTTTGGCTTGACCGTGCTCACAATGGCCTACGCAATTGGCCATATCTCGGGTTGTCACTTGAACCCAGCGGTTTCGGTTGGTCTCGTCGTGGCGGGTCGGTTCAAAGCAGCCGAACTCGTGCCGTACGTCGTCGCGCAAGTCCTCGGCGGGCTGGCGGGTGCGGGCGTGTTGTTTGTGATTGCGTCCGGGCACGATGGTTTCACCACGGCTGGCGGTTTTGCCTCGAACGGCTTCGGGGATCGTTCGCCGGGTAAATACTCGATGGTCGCCTGCCTCGTGGCCGAAGTCGTGCTGACGTTCGCGTTCCTCATTATCATCCTCGGTTCGACCGATTCGCGTGCCCCGGCTGGGTTCGCACCGATCGCCATCGGCCTCGGCTTGACGCTCATTCACCTGATCGGCATTCCGGTCACGAACCTCTCGGTGAACCCCGCTCGCAGCACGGGGCCAGCGATTTTCGTCGGCACCGCCGCAATCGAGCAACTCTGGCTATTTTGGGCCGCCCCGATCGCCGGCGCCGCCCTCGCCGGCCTGACGTACAAGAGCCTGTTCGCCAAGTCGAACGCGGTGTAACAAATGCGGCGTCCCATTCCGACTGGGTGTGGGACGCTCGCGTCGGTGGACACGTTTGGCCCAATCTTTACGCTGGTGAGACCCGATTGACAAGCCCGTCTTGATCGGTGACAATTCTAAAAACGCCTTCCCAACACATCGCGGAGACATCATGGACCACGACCAGCGATTTAAGTCGTTGATCCGCGCATTCTTCCCGCAGTTCATGCAACTGTTCCTGCCGAAGTGGGCCGAGGAGTTCGATTTCACCACAACGGAGTGGCTCGACAAGGAAGTATTGCCCGACCCGCCCGAAGGCGAAAGACACATCCTCGACCTCGTCGCGAAACTCCGCACCGTCGAGAATCTCACAACGCGTACAACGGCTAGACCCGACGAATGGCTGGCGATGGTCCACATCGAAATTGAGGCCGAAGATCGCACGACGAGCCTCAAACCGCGACTGCCGAGATATTACCATCACCTTCGCGACAAGCACCGATTGCCCGTGTTGCCGATCGCGTTGTATCTGAGCGTCGGCATGGAGGGTATCGGCGAAGACGAAGTCATTGAGTACTTCGGCACGATGGAAGTGATGCGATTTCGCTATTTGTACATTGGGTTGAAGTCACTCAATGCGTTAGAATATGCCCGTGGAAGCAACTTGCTCGGCGTCGCTCTTTCCGCATTAATGAAAGCCGAACCCGATCAATGGCCGATGATCGCCGCAGATGCATTACTCAAAATCGCCGACGCGCCGGTCAACAGCCACCAACGATTTTTACTCAGCGATTGTCTGCAAGCCTACTTAACGCTCGATGCAACCAACCGAGAGCGATACGACGAAATCACCAAGGCCGAACCTTACTCAAGGATTCACGCGATGAACAAGACACCCTACGACAACGGAATCGAACTCGGCCAGGAAAACGCGATGCGGAGCGCCGCAATCGCCCTTCTGGAAAGCAGGTTTCGCACGGTGCACAAGCCGTATCTCGATCGCATTCGCACACTCGGATACGACGAGTTACTGGCACTCGTTATCCGCATCCCGAATGCGGCGTCGATAGAGTCGCTGTTCATGCCCAATGTGGCCATTTGAAAGCAGGGCAACATGATGGCGATTCCTGTCTCGGACGAAAGAATTCTCCTGATTGGCTTTGACGCTGCCGATGCAGCGATGTTGGCCGAACGGCTACCGTTCGAGTGCGTGGCTCATGAGATGCTGCCGAAGGTCGTCGTCGAGCGTGGGCAGTTGTTCGTCGAGTCGCCTCGCAATGCGCGGTATCTCAAAGTGTCGCGGGTGGTTTTCCATGGCATATTCGAACACGACATCGATTTCCTCGCGGGGTTAGCACTTTGGGGAGGCCCGTGTTTCCCGAATCCCACCGCGATGATGGACTGCCGACTCCGATTGCCGTGCCTAGTTCATGCACTGAAATATACCCGTTTCGGAGGCGAAACTCGCGGGTTTGCTTCGACGTATGGCGAATACGCATCCGAAGTCGAGAGTGTCGCGAAATGGGGCAACTGGCACTGCGGCGAGAACAAAGAGCGATTTACTGGTAGTTGGCCTGCAAAAGAAGCGACGCTGTTCGAGCCGTTCCTTGTCGGCGAGGCCGTGCGCGTGATCATCGTTGGCGAACCGCGACAAATCCGGCTCGCGGGAAAGGACTGGCTCAAGTCAGTGCATGGTGATGGCGCGTCGTTTATGCCTCTCAATTCAGAGTTGGTTGCCGACACGCAAGCTATCCAACGCGGTATGGGCCTGGATATTATTGCGAACGACTACATCGTGTCGGCGTCCGGGCCGTATTTGCTCGAAGTCAACCACATACCGAGCGTCAACTGCTTCCCGGAGTTGTGGCAAGAGTACATCAATGTGGTGTCGATGTGGGTTGCGTCCTCCGCACAAAATGCCTTGCCGGATTGATGCTCCCGGCGTCCCATTCCGACTGGGTAACTGGGTTGGTTTGGGACGCTCTTGTCGGCGGATACCCGTTCGGGTTTCGCCCCCGCACTACGAACCCCCTTCTGCATTGATGTCCGGAAGCTTATCTTTCCGATGGAGGGAATGACTGGGTGCGGCTCCTCCGCGTTCGGTTTGCACCACGATTGCACCAGGGGTTCGACAACCGTGAGTGACCGCCCGATTGCTCCGAATGCGTTCGTACTTGGCTTTCTGACCGTCGTCCACGACCCCGGCGGTTATTTTGGCGGCTACTTGGTGACGAACGCTTGGGGCCGACCGCTCGAATTTCGCATGACGACCGCCGTGCAACCGAACCGTGTGCAACAAATCCTCTACGGCGCCACGCTCAACGAGTACATTTTTGCGGACCTCATCGGCAAAACGCTGATCGAAAAGGCCACGGCGCAACCTTCGCTGATTATTGCGGATCATCCGTCGATGTTGCCGTTGCGGTCGCGGATGGATGTTCCCGTCATCGCGTTGCCGGGTGAACCCTCGGGCGATGCACTGACGATCCAACACGCGCGGTCGTCGTCGCCGTTGCTGTTTCCCGCGTCTTTTGCCCACGATCGTGCGATGATCGAAGACCTGCTCAATCAGATCGATCCGTCGGTTGACCTCACCGAACCGTTCGCACGGATTCGCGAAGCGGTGGCTGAGGCCCGCAAACTGGGGGTTGCCAACCGTGCCGCTTGAGGAATCCGCACCCGGTTTGCCGCTGAATTTCGGCTGGTTGCCCCCGCAACTCGCGGAATTTACAACGTTTGCGATCGATCTGGACC
>JAYSYI010000586.1:0-28591 GCA_043727665.1 Limnoglobus sp.
AAAAGCGGGATACGAGAGTCGAACTCGTTTCACAGCCTTGGGAAGGCTGGGCACGACCGGTATACCAATCCCGCAACAACCACAATTTAGCGAACGACGCCGTTTGTTCAACCGCAGTCTTACGGTTCCACCGTGACGGGTGGGGCTTTCGGTGCGTCGAGGTCGGCGGTGTCGAGGCGGCCGTCGGCGTGGAGTTGCCGGAAGATCGTGACCGTTTCCTTGATGCCGTCGTCGAGTTTCGTTCGTGGCATCGGCCCGAGATCGCGTTGGAGGGCGGCATCCGAGAGATCGAACGCGATCGCGATTTGCGTCGTGCCGATTGTGACCAGTTTCTCGGCTTGCGGCAACACGCGGCAGAGTGCGGCGTAGAACTCGCTCATCGGCACGACGGCCCCGCGCAAGTTGTAACTCTTCGCGCCGGTGTAAGGCCGTTCGAGGCAGTGGATGAAGGTTTTTGCCACGTCGTCGACGTACTGAAAATCGGTCCAGCCACCGAAGCTAATGTCGTACGGTCGTCCGAGCATCACGGCTTTAATTGCCTTCGTCGGCTCGCTCGTCATGCCGAGATCGCGACCGACGCCGTAGACAGTCCACGGGCGTAACCCGACGCTGCTGAGGCCGTTGTCCTGGAAATAAAGCCTCGCGTTGGCTTCGTTGCAGCATTTGAACGCGCCGTAGTGCGTGCTGGGCATCAAGAGCACATCGTCGCTGAGCGGGCTGTTCGTGTACTTATCCGGCCCACCGTAGACGGCGGCGGAACTCGCATAAACGAGGCGCTTGACTTGGTCACCCGTCGCACGGATCGCCTCGAATACCGCGAGAGTGCCGATGATGTTCACCTTCGCGCCGAGGATCGGGTCGGCCCGGCAAGTCGGTACTTGCAAGCCCGCGAGGTGGATAATGTGCGTGATCGATTTATCGGTGATCGTGCGAATGATTGCGGGCAGATCGGTGACGTCGCCTTGCACGAACTCGACCTTCGCCACTTCGGATTCGGGCAAGATCATCCGCAATCGGCGCGCATCTTCCTTGAGATCGATGACGAACACATCCGCCCCGCGATTGAGCAGGTTGCGGATAATCCAGGCCCCGATGAAGCCATAACCGCCCGTAAGAAGAACTCGCATAATCGATGGCTCCGAAAGGTTATTCTGTAACGGGAGGGGAGGGCGGTGTCGGTGGGACTTCGCCTTCGATGGCTTCTTCGGCGATCGTTTCGCCGACGTTTTCGCTGGCGACTTTCGCGAGGGTAATCAGCTTATCGCCCTCGTTGAGGTTCATCATCCGCACGCCTTGCGTGTTCCGGCCGACGAGGCGAATCGCGACGATTTTGTTGCGGGTGACCATGCCTTGCGAGGTAATCAGCATGACTTCGTCGCCTTCGCGTACGGCTGCAATTGCGATAACGTTGCCGTTTCGGCTGCTCGTTTTGATGTCGCGTACGCCCTTACCGCCACGGCGTTGTTTGCGGTACCGCATCGACGCACGATCCGTCGGCAACTCGGCTTCTTCGCCTTCCTGAACTTCCACCACTTCCTCAACCGGCTCGGGTGCGGTGGCGTCGTCGTCGAGTTCTTCGGCGAGTTCCCCTGCGGTGTTCGGGCCGAACGGGGTGCGTTTGCCGTAGCCGTTTTCGCACACCGTCAGCAAGAAACCATCGGGGTCGGCGACGACCATACCGATGAGTACATCGTCGGTCGATAGTCGAATGCCTTTGACGCCGCGAGTATTGCGGCCCGTGTCGCGGGCATCGGATTCGGCGAAGCGGATCGCCATGCCGTTGCGGGTACTGAGCATGACTTCGTCGCCGATTTTGGTCATGCACACTTCGATGAGCGTATCGCCCTCTTCGAGCGAAATGCCAATGATACCACCGGCGCGTTGACGGCGATAATCGGTGAGCGGGGTCTTCTTAATGATGCCGCGCCGCGTTGCCATCAGCAGCGAATACCCTTCCTCGAAGGAACGCACGGGGATGACGCTTGTGATTTTCTCGTCGGGCTTCAGCGAGAGCACGTTCGCGATCGATCGACCCGACGACGTGCGGTTCGCCGTGGGAATCTTGAATACCCGCAGCCAGTACAACTGCCCGCGATCCGTGAAGCAGAGCAGGTACGCTTTCGTCGAGGCGACGAAGAAGTGTTCGACGAAATCGTTGTCGCGCAGGCCACCTTGCACGCCTTTGCCGCCACGCCCTTGCACGCGGTAGGTATCCAACGGCATCCGTTTCATGAAGCCTTCGTGGCTGATCGTCACAACGTTTGGCTCATCGACGATGAGGTCTTCCAAGTCGAGGTCGCCGCCATCGTCGCAGATTTCGGTGCGTCGGTCGTCGCCGTACTTGTCGCGGATTTCTTCGAGGTCGCTGCGGATGATCGCGGAGACTTGCGCATCGTCGCCGAGGATCGTGTCGTAGCCGCGAATCTGTTCGCGAAGCGACTTGAATTCCTTCAAAATCTCGTCGCGTTCGAGGTTCGCCAACTGCCCGAGTTGCAACCGCACGACGGCTTCGGCCTGTTGCTCGGTCATTCGGTAAATGTCGGTGATGCCGAGTTCGCCTTGCAGCGTGGCGAAGCCTTCTTCGCCGAGTGCGCGTTCGAGAACGGCGGCGGGCACTTCCATTTCTTGCAGGCGTACCTTTGCTTCCGAACGGCTCGGCGACGTGCGGATCGTGCGGATGACTTCGTCGATCGACGACAGCGCGATCAGCTGCCCTTCGAGCACGTGACTGCGCTTCTTTGCTTCGCGGAGCAGGAACATCGTGCGGCGACGGATCACCTGGACGCGGTGGTCCAGGAATTTCTGCATCATCGCCTTCAGCGAGAGCGTCATCGGACGCCCTTCGACGAGCGCGAGCATCCCGACGCTGACCGTTACTTGCAGCTTGGAAAATTGGTAAAGCTGGTTCAGCACCATGTGCGGATCGGCACCGCGTTTCAGTTCGATGACGAGGCGAACCGGCTCGCCATTGCGGGCGCTCGATTCGTCGCGGATGCCGCTGATGTTCGGGATGCGTTCGGACTTCACCAACTCGCCGATCTCGGCGGCCAGCTTGTTCCGCGTCATCTGGTACGGCACTTCGCGAATCAGGATGCTCGGCGTCTTGCCTTTGCCTTCTTCGACAATGTCCGCCCGCGCACGCAGCGTAATTCGTCCGCGTTTGTTCGGGTTGCCGAGGTAACCATCGATAACTCCCTGACGCCCCATGATGATGCCCCCCGTGGGGAAGTCGGGGCCGGGGATGATTTCGAGAATTTCCTGTAGCGAAACTTCGGGTTCTTCGAGGAGGCGAATGAGGCCGTTGCAGACTTCGCGCAGGTTGTGCGGGGGAATGTCGGTCGCCATGCCGACCGCGATCCCGTCCGAGCCATTAACGAGCAAGTTCGGGAACTTGCCGGGCAGCACGAGCGGTTCGCGATATTTGCCGTCGTAGTTATCGATGAAGTCGACGGTGTCGTAATCGAGGTCCGCGAGCATGTCGGCGGCGATACCGGCAAGACGCGCTTCGGTGTAACGGTGTGCAGCAGGCGGAAGCCCGGCAATCGAACCGAAGTTACCCTGGCCGTGGATCAACTTCGTCCGCATGACCCAGTCTTGCGCCATTCGCACGAGCGTATCGTAGATCGATTGATCGCCGTGCGGGTGGTAGCGTTTCATCGTCTCGCCGATGATGCCCGCACACTTGCTCGTGGCTGAAGTTGGCGATAACCCGAGGTCGTTCATCGCCACGAGAATGCGGCGTTGCGATGGCTTCAAGCCGTCGCGCACGTCGGGCAACGCACGGCTCACCATCACCGATTGCGCGTACGCCAAATAGCTATCTTGTAGCTCTTCGCCAATGTCGATGGGATCGATCGGCGCGAGCGTAGGCGGTGGCGGAGTGCCGCCGGGCGGTACGGAGGGGGATTTTGCCTTAGCCAAGGTGAGAGCTCCGGTGCCATGACAATGGTCTGATCGTAAAGTGTAATTTATGAATATACGGTGCGGGAAACTACCCTTGAAAGCCCGCAAAACGCTCGAAATCTTGACTATTACCGATTCTGCGCCCTACGCCAATCGCGATGGCTTCCCCGAACGCGCTTTTCGGGTTAATATGAGGTACTTCTTTCCCGGATGGAGCGGTAATTTGCGGTCGATTGCAGCACGTGTTACGGTTATCCTAATATCACAGGTTGTATGGTTTGCGAAAGACAAAACGTCAGACACCGCCACCGACACGCTTGGTGTCAAAGACCAATCGTTGAAAGCGGTCGCCGAACAGTTGTAAGGCCCGCTACACTTGTGTGGGCGATGAGGTTGGCTCTGGCGAAGCAATACATGGATACGAAGGAACTCCTGGAGACATTCGACAAATGAAGCGACCTCCTGCGGATCCGGTTCCCTGGACACCACCCGACGAAGCCGACGGCGAGGGCCTCGTTGGCATCGGTGGCGACCTCGACCCGGCCATATTGCTGCGTGCGTATGCCGATGGCGTGTTCCCGTGGTTCAACGAAGGCGACCCGATCTTGTGGTGGTCGCCCGACCCGCGTGCCATCATCGAACTCGATGGCTTGCACATCTCCAAAAGCCTCACCCGTACAATGCGGAAAGGTCTCTTCCGCGTCACTCTGGACCGACGCTTCGAGACCGTCATGCGGCAATGCGGCGAACGCCGCGCAGAAGGCACATGGGTGACGGAGGGCATGGTCAAATCGTACGCCGAACTGCACCGTTTGGGGCACGCGCACAGCCTGGAAACATGGGTGCCACTCGAATATGCGATCGGATCGGGCCGCCTTCAGCAGATCGAAACACTTTCGGACGATACCGGTGTCTGGGCCTTAGCAGGCGGCGTTTATGGCGTTGCCATCGGCGGCCTATTCGCCGCCGAATCGATGTTCCATTACATCACCGATGGCTCCAAAGTCGCGCTCGCATCGCTCGTCAATCACCTCCAGCAACGCGGCTACTCACTCTTCGACGTGCAAATGACCACCGACCACACGCTCAGCATGGGCGCAAAAGAAATCTCGCGTAAAAGTTACCTGCGAAGGTTGCGGACTGCCACCGCCAACCGCGGCGTGACATACACCGCGTAAGTCCGTTTCTGTGGGGCACGTTTTTAACGTGCCATTTCTGACTCACAACTAACCACTCGCAACTAACCACTACTGCTATCCGACGAACACGCCACCTGTGAATCCGCTGAGTGCGTCGAAATCGAACTGCGACATCGGCGTGCCAATCGCGGCGATGTTTGCGCCGAGGTAGCCCGTCACGCGGCTACCGGCCCCATTTCCCGAGCCGACCACGAGGTCGGCACGATTGTCGCCGTCCAAGTCTTTTACCGCCACACGAATGCCGCCACGACTATTGACATCGCCGCCGAAGAAGTTCGCGAGGTTCACGTATTCGTTCGTTAGCAAACTCTTGCCGTCGAAGGCCAACACGCGCGGGCCGCCACCCGGTCCACCACCTGCGATCAAGTCTGCAAAGCCATCGCCGTTGATGTCGCCAGCGGTGACGAAGATTCCGTTGCGTAAGGCTTGCTCGAAGGCGAAGAAGTCGCCGAAGATCTTCTGTGGCGTGCTGCTCAGCGACTTGCCATCGAACGCCGCCACACGCGGTCCGCCACCAAAACCGGCCACCACGATGAGGTCTGCGACACCGTCGCCGGTCATGTCGGCGATGGCAGATCGCGCCCCGCCACGGAAATTCGTATCGTCGATGCCGAAGAACGCGGTCAGTTTCGGGAAGCCCGACGCACCACTGTAAACATCGACGCGCGGCCCGCCCCCTTCATCGGGCGTGATCGCCAGATCGGGTATGCCATCGCCCGTGACATCGCCCGCCGAGACGTACACGCCACCCACGAACGAGGCTTCAAATGGCGCGACATCGAACAGCACCGCTTGCGATTTGCCATCGAGAATCACGACACGAGTGGCGATCCCCGGCCCCGTGCCAACGATCAAATCGGCGACACCATCGTTGTTAAAATCCGCACTCGCCGTGCGAACGCCACCCGTGAAGCCCGCGAACGGCGTCACGGCGAACCGCACGGATTTGTCCGGGTTGTACAGCGTCGCGCTGCCCGCACCCGCATCAGCACCGACCCCAAACTGTGGGAACCCGACGAGGACGGGTTTGACCGTTCCCGGCGGTGGCGGAGGCGGCGGTAGGCTAATCGTGACTTGGAACGTGTCGATCGCGATTGCGCCTTGCGCATCTCGGACGGTGAGCGAAAGGATCGCGGTTCCGAACTGCCCGACGACGGGGGTAAAGGTCACGGTTCGGTTCGCACCGCTTCCGCCGAGGATGACGTTGCTGACGAGCGTCGTGTTGTTCGATTGGGCCGTCACGACAAGGCCACCGGCCGTCGTTTCCGCATCGCCTACGGTGAACGCAATCGGCCCGATGGTGCCGCCGTTGCTCGCCTGATTCGCCACGTCGCTAATCGTCGGTGGCGCGTTCGGCGGGGGTGGCGGTGGCGGAGGCGGAACAGTCGGATCGACCGTCACCGTAAAGGTATCGGTGGCGATGGCTCCGTTCCCATCCTGCACGTTGAGGGTAATCGTGGCCGTGCCACTTTGGCCAGCTACGGGCGTCACCGTCACGGTGCGATTCGCCCCGCTGCCGCCCACAACCACGCTCGAAATCAAAGTCGAATTGCTCGTCTGGGCCGTGACGACCAAATTGCCGACCGGCGTTTCGATGTCGTTGACCGCGAACGCGAGCGGCCCGACTGCGGCTCCGTTCGTCGTCTGGTTCGTCACATCGCCGATGCTCGGCGGCGTGTTCAGGGGCGGTGGAGGTGGTGGCGGTGGTGGCGGCGGCGGTGGTGGCGGCGGTGGTGGTGGCGGCGGTGGAGGCGGTGGAGGCGTTGGGTCGATCGTGAGGGTGTACGCTTGGTTGCCGGTCCCGAGCGCCGGGCTGGTCGCGGTCACGGTGAAACTCGCGGTCAAGGCCGCGGTCGGGGTGCCGGTCAGTCCCCCCGCGCTGCTCAGCGACAGCCCGGACGGAAGGCTCCCGGACGTGACGGCGAAGGTAAACGGACCGGCCGGCCCAGACGCGGTGATCGCCTGGCTGTACGCCGACACGACCCGCCCATTCGGTAGGGCCGCCGGGGCGACGACCACCGCGACCGGGGCGGGTTGCACTTCGAGCGCCCCGATGTCCACAGTTCCGCTGAAGATTCGGACGAACCCCGAAGCCCGCTGGTCGGTGGCCAACCCCGCGGCCGAGCCGTTGTCCCCCGCGTCGATCGCCGGGCTGGCCGGGCTGTTGGTGATCGGAGCCATCGTCTGCGTCGGCCCCCCGTTGAATTGCAGTGGCCCGAGCCGCGGGTCGGCGACGATGAACGGGCCGGTATCGGCCCCGTTGCTCTCCAATGTGCCGAACCGGATGTTCGGCCCGGTGGCGTTGATGGTGGTTCCGGAACCACCAGCCACCACGATATTGGACACGGCCGATCCGGAGGCGCCGGCGTAAGAGAGAATGGTGTTGGCGACGGTGACGAGGGCGGTCTTCGTTGGGGTGTCGGCCCCGACATCCACAGAGGCCGTATATAGCGCCCCGCCGTTGGCCGTGTTCGCGGCCCCGCCGGTCCCGGTCGCCACGGTGTTCCCGGCGATGGTGACGTTGGTCAGGGTGAGATCGCCGTTCAGGTTGAAGAGGCCACCCCCATACCCGCCCCCCTGCTGCGCGCCAGACGGGCTGGTTAAGGCGTTCCCACCCCGGGCGATGTTCGCGGTGATCGTGCTGTTGGCGAGGGTGACGGTCCCGCCCTGGTTGAAGATTGCCCCGCCGATCCCCGACCCGCCGCCGCCCATGCGGCTGCCGGATCCGCCGAATCCGCCGAATCCGCCGCGGTTGTTGCCGCCGCGGTTGCCGCCGCCGCCGCCGCCGCCGCCGAACCCGCCGAACCCGCCGTTGATGCCGCCGAAACCGCCGCCGCCGCCGAAACCGCCGCCTCCGCCAGCGAATCCGCCGAAACCGCCGCCGCCGCCGAACCCACCGTTACCGCCGAATTCGCCGCCGCCGCCAGCGACACCGCCGTTGGGTGGCCCGCCGGTGCCACCACCCGGCCCACCGAGTCCGCCGCCGCCGTCGTTGTTAACGGTGGCGGCCCCGCCGACCGCCTCGTTGCCGGTCAGGGTGCAGCCGGTGATGGTCAGTGCTCCCTGGTTGTACAGCGCCCCACCGAGTCCGGCCGCCCCGCCCCCGGCGCCGCCGGCCCCGCCCTGGGCCAGGCCGTTACTCAGGGTCAGGTTCTGGAGGGTCAGGTTGCCGGCGATACCCACGGCAAATAGCCGGAACTCCGCCAGCCCCGACCGGGTGATCGACTGCCCGCTCCCGCGGATGGTGACGGCGCTGGTCACGAACAAGCCGGACGGGCCGATGCTCCCGTCGCCGACCGTCGAGAGGGCAACCGGCTGCCCGGCCAGAGACGGGTCGAACACGATGGTGTCGGGGCCGAGGTTGGCACCCTCGTCGTTGGCACGGGCGATCGCCTCCCGCAGGCTGCCGGCTCCGGCGTCGGCGAGGTTGTTGACCGTGAACGTGGCAGGCACGTCGCGACTTTCGAGAAGTTCAACGCCGAGAAACGGTTTGCGTTGCGATTGCCGAGTCTGTGACAGAGCGTGACGCATGGTGAACCTCGCAAATGGGAGAAACAAGCAATATGGGCACCAGATGCGATCACAATACACGAATGTGCGTCGATGTACAACAAAATTAATGTTTGCGATTTCGACTTTCAGCCACACGAATTCGCAAAGTCAAAAAATCGGAGGCGATGTGACGTAAGTCTGAATTCGTGTCGCGCACGGAGTGACCGAAAAGTGTCGCGAAATGACATAGAAAAGGCGCGCCATGACATAGAAAAGGCGCGTCCGGTCGCATTTGGTCGCAAAACGGTCGGTAGTTACGGCGAGTCGCGGATCGATGGCTGTCGCCGTAACCCTCGACAGGATGGCAGGATCCGGCAAAAACGCCAGAAACACATCCGGAATTTGCGATCAAAAATGGCATTTTGAGATCGAAAAACACCCGAAAACACGGTTTTGAAGCGTACCCAAAAGTGACTTACGTCGACACTGAGAGACGGAATGCGACCAAAAATAACGAAACCCACGGGGTTTGCCCGTGGGTCTCGATGAACGTTGGCGTTCGATTATCGCTTCGAGAACTGCGTCCCGCGACGGGCACCACGGAGGCCGTACTTCTTACGTTCCTTCATGCGGCTATCGCGGGTCAGGTATCGGCCGTCGCGAAGCTTCTTGACGATGCCGATGGCGGGATCTTCCGCAATCGCCGGTGCCGCAAGAACGGCGGGCGTTACAGTTCCGTCCGCATTCACGGTCGGCTTGAGCAGGACAGGCTTCACGGCCGGTGCCTGGACGGTGGGTGAAGTCACCGTCGATTTCGTGTTCAGGTTGCGAGCGCGAACGGCGGTTACATGGCCCAACGTAACCGATTTGCGTTCGGTGGGCGGTGAGAACATCACCTTGATCGCACGGGCAACACCTTGTTTGATGGCATCGGCTTGGCCGGTGATGCCACCGCCCGCAGTCTTAACCGTGACATCGAGTCGGTTGCCGAGTTCGGTGGCCGTTAGCGGCGCACGAACGGCAGCACGATCTTTTTCTTCAGTGAAGTAGTGATCGAGAGCACGGCCATTAATGCTAATAGCCCCTTTCCCTTCACTGATACGAACGCGAGCGACAGCGGTCTTGCGACGGCCGGTGCCCAGGTAGTACGTCTTCGGTTCTTTCTTCTCGGCCATGACCTGTGCGTCCCCTAGACGTTTACTTAAAGTGTGACTTTGAATTCGACGGGTTGTTGGGCTTGGTGCTCGTGCTTTGGCCCCGCGAACAGTTTGAGCTTGGTAATCTGCTTGTAGCCGAGTGGACCACGTGGGATCATCCGCTTGACAGCGAGCCGAATGATTTCTTCCGGCTTTTTGGCGAGCATTTCCTTCGCAGGGATGATCTTCTGACCACCCGCGTAGTGGGAGAACGTTTGATAGTTCTTCTGATCCCACTTTTTGCCCGTGAACTTAACCTTTTCCACGTTGATCACAACGACGAAATCGCCGGTGTCTGCGTGATAGGTGTATTCGGGTTTGTGTTTGCCGCGAAGGATATTCGCGATCACAACGGCGAGGCGACCGACGACCTGATCGGTCGCATCGATGACGAACCACTGTGGGTTGACCGTTGCCGAGTTAGCCATGAACGTAGACATTGCGGCAGAAACCTTGCGTATACGGTGAGACTCGTTCCTAAGAAGGGATAACGTAAGACGATGCAGGCCAACGTCAAGGGAATATGACGAAAATCCGATGTTTATCCCGATATTCGGGTCGTAACGGGCAACATGCCGTAACACTCGGTAGGATACTGACAATCACGGATGGAGAAATTATGTCGGTGAAAGCTCGTAACCGCGTCGTCGATTATCTCGTGTATTTGGCCGTGCGTGCGTTCGTTTGCATCGTGCAAGCGGTGCCGATGCGTGCGGCTCTCGGTTTCGCGTCGGCTCTGGCGTGGGTCGTATACACCATCGATAAACGCCATCGCGTTGTGGCGGCGGAGAATTTGGCGGCGGCATTCCCGGAGAAGCACGAAGCGGAGGTTGATCGGCTCGTACGCGGTTGTTATCGACACTTTTGCTCATTGCTCATCGAGATCATTTTGCTTCCCCGTAAGCTCTCAATCGATTCCTGGCGCAGTTACGGCAAACTCGTCAACGCGAATGCCATGATGAGCCTGCTGATGTCCGACCGCCCGTTACTCATGGTTACGGGGCACTTCGGCAACTGGGAAATGGCCGGTTACACGCTTGGCGCACTCGGCTACAAAACGTACGCCATCGCTCGCACGCTCGATAACCCGCACCTCGAAAGTTACATGAAGACGTTTCGGCAGCGAACGGGGCAAACGATCATCGCGAAGAAGGACGATTTCGACCGCTTGGAATCCGTCATGAAAAGCGGCGCGAAGGTGGCCACGGTGGCCGATCAAGACGCGGGGCCGCGGGGCGTGTTCGTGAATTTCTTCGGTCGGCCCGCATCGGCGCACAAAGCCGTCGCACTCATGGCGATCGAATTTCAGGCCCGCATCTTCGTCATCGGCGTACCGCGTGTGGCATTGCCGATGCGCTACGAGTTCATCTGCGCCGATGTCATCGACCCCGCCGATTACGCCGACAGCCCCGACCCTGTGAAGGCGATCACGCAGCGTTACCACACAGCAATCGAATCGCTCGTTCGCAAGTATCCCGAACAATACTTCTGGCTGCATCGCCGCTGGAAAACCCGCCCGAAATCCGAGCGTATCGCTGGCACAAACTGAGGACTACGATGGTTCATTCCACGCGGAATCTGTCGCGACGAAATTGCCTTGTGGCGGTGGCAGCGGCTTCAATGGCGAGACCAGCCGCTGCCGCCGACAAGCCGAAACTGCGAATCGACACACATACACACTTTTACTATCCCACTCGCCCAGAAGGTGTGCCGTGGCCAGGCAAGGGCGATGCCACGCTGTATGGAAGGTGATGCCGACGGAGTACGAAAAACTCGCGAAGCCGCACGGTGGTCGTCGAAGCGAGCGCCTGAGTGGAAGATAACCGTAGCGATCTATACTCGCCATTTGCGACGGTTCACGATTTGACCGCGGAGTACATCGCGGAAAAAGGTCAACTGGCCGAGGTTAGCGTTTTCGGAACGAACGCCTTCTATGCATACCGACTGAAAAAGTGACTGGAAAATCGCCGTGACATCGTGAATCGCGTCATGTAATATTCAGTCATCGGACCCGTCCTCTCGGCGTTGGCACTGCGCTCGACTCATTATCGAGTGCAACCCACGCCGACGCGTGTGACGGGTCCGACTTTTACGTAACTCAGGACAATTCGAGAACGCGGTTCATGCGGTCGGCGATGTCTTTGAGAACTTTCTCGCCACCACCGCCGACTTCTGCCGTGGCCCAGCCGTTGTAGCCGATTTCGGCGAGTGCCTTTAACACTTCGGGCCAATCCTCATCGCCCTCGCCGATGTCAACCCACTTCTTCGTTTTGCTGTAACCTTTGAAGTCGAACTTCAGCATACGCTGGTCGAGTTTGCGAATCCACTCGGCCGCCGGCACGCCGTATTTCAGCATGTTGCTACAGTCGAAATACGCACCGACGAACTCGGACTGAAATTCGTCGACGTACTGAATGAGCTGCTCAGGTTTCGTTATGAAATCGTTCCAGACCACCTCGATTGCGATCTTCACTCCGAGCTTCTTAGCCAATGGTAATACCTTTTTGACTTCATCTTGCGAACGGGCGTAACATTGGTCGTACGTGACGTCTTTATTGACAACGCCGGGAACGAGCAGCACGGTATCCGCACCGACTTTCTTCGCATCGCGAAGCGCACCTTCGAGTGCCTTCAAACCCTTGGCCCGTACAGCTTCATCGGGGTTGGAAAGTGTGTCGTTCCAGTGGACGGAATCGACGACGCCGTGAATCGCGATCCCCGTGGCTTCTTTGGCTTTCACGAGATCGTCGAGATCGACGCCGCTAGGGCTGTCGATTTCGACGCCTTGGAAACCGAGCTTTTTGACGAGTTCGAGTTTCTCCAGGTTCGATCCTTTGATGCCGATCATCCCGAACTTCACGGCCTTTTTGAGCTTCGCTTTCTTGCGCGGCTCCGCCGCCCACCCCGCTTGTGCGGCAACAATCGCAGCCGTGGTGGCTGCTGTGGTGCGTAGAAAATCGCGACGACCAATTGGTACGGTCATACGTCACTCCTGTTCGATGGGAAAATAACCCCGATGGGGAAGGGCGGGGCGGTTCGTTTCCGAACGCGCCCTGCGGAATCGGGGTCGGAGAGAGTGGATTACACTTGGCCGGGCTTGGCGACGCCGGGAACGACGTTTTCGCCCCATGCGTACTGCTTCGGCGAGAGATCTTCCTTGTTTTCGAGCATCTTCTTCCATGTCAGCCGTTTGCCAGTGTATGCCGACTGTCGGCCGAGGATCGCCATCATCGTGCTGTTCGCGGCCGATTCCATGTCGTTGATCGGCTTGCCCGCACGCAGTGCCTGGATGAACTCAACGTGCTCCTGGTAGTACATATTGGGGTTCTTGCCCTCGAATTCCCATGTTGTGCCGCCGGTTTTGATCTTGTGATCCATCAGTTGGGCGGAGCCTTTCGTGCCGAAGATGTGGTCGCTGACATCGCTATCGCAGCGTGGCATCTGGCGACAGTTCGAGAACAGCTTCTGACCACCAGCGTATTCGAAAATGATGCTGAAGTGGTCGTAAATGTTGCCGTAAATCGGATCGACGCGGACCTGACGCCCACCGAGGCCCGTTGCGGCAACGGGCATTTCGCCCTTCATCACCCACGCGGCTTTATCGAGGTTGTGACAGTGTTGTTCGACGATGTGATCCCCTGAAAGCCACGAATAATAGTACCAGTTGCGAACTTGGTACTCCATCTCCGTCCACTCGGGCTTACGACCGCGGTGCCAGATGTCGCCCGTGTTGTAGCTGACGTGCATTGCGGCCACATCGCCGATCTGCCCATCGTGAATCCGCTTCACCGTCTCGCGTTTGGCGAATTCGTAGCGATAACAGAAGCCCGACGCACACATGATGCCCTTCTTGGCGGCCAGCTTTGCGGACTCGATCACCGACTTCACGCCGGGAATATCGACCGCCATCGGCTTCTCGGCGAAAACGTTTTTGCCCGCTTTTACGGCATACTTCAGGTGAACGGGGCGAAATCCGGGCGGCGTACAGAGCAGTACGATGTCGCAGCCCGCGTTGTCGATCAGTTGCTTGTAGCCATCGAAGCCAGAATACAAGCGATCCCCGGTATCGACGCGATCCTTGAACTGCCCTTTGACGACATCGTGAGCCGCAGCAAGGACATCGGGGAAGATATCGCACATGGCGACGAGTTTGACTTGCGGATCGGCCTTCAAGGCATCGCTGGCGGCACCGCGACCGCGACCACCACAGCCAACGAGACCAATCTTAATGACGTCGCTGCCTGCCGCATGAACCGATGGCGCGAGCAGACTTGCCGCCGTCGCGGTTGCAGCCGTGGCCTTCATAAACGAACGGCGGTTGCTGACGTGTGAGTTGGCGTTCGGCATCGTTTTCCCTCAATAGTGATCGAAAATGAAACGGAGGCAGGTGACTACAGAATACAGTTATCGTTCGAACATTCGCAACTGTTTTCGTTCGAAATTCGATCGAATTCGCAGAAAAAGCCTCTGCCGAGTCGACGTAAGTTACCATTGCTCAAACTCCAAAACCCGTTTTTTCATGTTTTTTGAGTCTCAAAATGCCGGTTTTTGATCGCATATTGTTGATCTATTTCGAGATTTTTTGCCGGATCCTGTGATCTTGTCGTGGGTTATGGCGACCGCCATCGATCCGCGACTCGCCGCAAGTACCGACCTTTTCGCGTCACTATGCGACCAAAAATCGACCGGACGCGCCTTTTCTATGTCATGGCGCGCCTTTTCTATGTCATTTTGAGACACTTTTGCGTACGTTTTCGCACGTTGCGAATTCCGACTTACGTCATATCGTCAAAAACATTTTGACTTCAAAAAATCGTATGGACGCGAGCGAAATCGGATCCAATCCACCAGATTTGTTTGACCCTTACCTATGGCATAGCAATCGAAGAACAAATTCGACTGCAGGATAATGGGGCGTTAGGCGTTCTCATGGCACCATCCATCAACTCTGCGGACATCATCTACCAGGAGTGGTTCGCCTCGGGCCACTCGCGGAAGAACATTCTCACCCGGCTGGGCGGGGCGCGGAACTGTCTGCGACTCGTTGTCACGAAAGACTTGCTCTGGATCACATCCTGGTTTCCATTCTCGCTGATCACGGCCTTCTACGATTTGGAGCACGTCGTCCGGCGGGATCAGATTCTCTCTGTCAGCCGTTCACGAGGGTTCTTGATGTCATCGGTCGTCTTAATCTTCCGGGATTCATTCGGCTCGCAACATTCACTACGTTTGTACCCTTGGCGGCAGGCCGAGTTCCTCCGTAGTCTTGAGGTTTGATACACTGGACTACTCCGTCATCTTCATTCGTTTAGCCGCTCCGCGTAGTCTTCAGAGCGAAGCGCGGGCGGGATATCTCGCGAATGTTACGCGATTTCGTGCCCCGCGCTTCGCTGCGTAAAGCCTTCGCGGCGCGGCTAAACGATGATTTCGCCCAATCAGGCGGTTTGAAGGTCGTGGTCGCGGAGGTTTGTTAGGAACATGTGGCCCGGTTTGTGCGTGATGGCGAATGGCGGTTTGGCGGCCATGAGTGCGGCTTGCGGGGTGACTCCACACGCCCAGAACACGGGGATTTCGCCGGGGTGAATCGTCACCACGTCGCCGAAATCGGGTTTGTTAATGTCCATTATTCCGATGGTGGCAGGGTCGCCGAAATGGATCGGCGCACCGTGCGCGAGCGGGTAGCGGGCGCAGACCGTCGTGGCCTGAATCGCGTGTGCGGGTGTCAGCGGCCGCATACTTACGACCATCGGCCCGTGGAATCGCCCGGCTGCACGGCAGGCGATGTTCGTTCGGTACATCGGGACGTTGCGATTTTGTTCGATGTGCCGTACGGGGATGTTCTGCTGAACGAGCGCATTTTCGAACGTAAACGAACAACCGATGAGGAACGAAACGAGGTCGTCGCGCCAGTATTTTTTCACATCAGTTGGTTCGGCGATCAACTCCCCGTTTTGCCAAATGCGATAGACAGGCAGATCGGTCCGTAAATCGGCACCCGGTGCAACACCGCGCGGCTCCGGGTCGCCCGCTTCGGTCACGTCGAGTAGCGGGCACGGCTTGCGATTTCGTTGGCAAAACAGCAAAAAATCGAACGCCCAATCGCGTGGCAACACAACGAGGTTCGCTTGCACGTACCCCGGCGCATTGCCAGGTGTGGGGCTGGTGAGTTGGCCATTTCGACACGCGGTGCGGACATCGAGCGCATTCGAGAAAGTCATGATTCGAGTATCTCGCGGATGGTCAGAAACGGTTGCATATACGCGGCCCATGACAGCCCATCGACAGTCGCCGTCGGCAGGCCCGTCACGCCATCGACGAGTGGGCCTTCGCGGACCATTTTTCGGAGGTTTTCCGCTTCGCGTTCGGCATCGAAAAAAAACGCTGACGATGGGGTGTCAGTGATTAACAACAGCCCCGCCGCGAGTGCGTAGGCACCCCAGTTACTGACGCCCGCCACGATGAGAAAATCGACGGGGACGCGACAATGAACGATGTCGCCGTTGGGGATATTTTTCACGATCGTTTCGTGCGCGATTTTACCCATGCCAATCTCGTTCCCGCCATCGCCAATACCGATGTTCGGGCGAAGCGCTGCAAGTATGCGGTTGTGAACTTCGAGATGCTCCGTCATGTCGATGCCTCGCATCGTGCGACAGCGACCGTCCGCGCCGGGGCCACCGCGTTCGATGGCGATTACGATCGGATTCGTTAGCGTATCACTCGATGGCAACACGTGCTGGCAGGCGCGAATGACCGGTTCTTCGCCGCAAATTTGCACGCGATACCCGAGCGATTTTAACGTGCGTGCGAGGAACACCGCACCGAGTGGGCCATCGGTTTCGAACGCGGGCGGCGTGGCACTCGGGATGTAAAACCCCGTGAAGATGGCCACGTCTTTTCGGCCATCGTGCAGTAGAAAATGGCACGCGGCTTCGAATTCGCCCTCGGTGGCCGTGAACAGGTTGTCGTGCGGATCGCGCGCCAAACCGCGTTGCCCTGGGTCGACTTGCACCGCTGCCAAAATCGCTCGTAATTTTTCGTCGCGGCTCATACGCCCCCGGCATTTAACAAGTGTGCGAAGCGGCCGCGCCAGACCTTCGGCACTTCGGCCGTGAGGACAATCGGCTCGGTTTTCGTCGGGTGCAAAAATGTCGCGCGACGAGCGTGTAACGCGATCGATTCGCCGAACGTTGTATGGCTGCCGTACTTTTTGTCGCCGTAAATCGCCGCGCCGCGCGATGCGAGTTGCACGCGTAACTGATGCTTTCGCCCGGTTTGCGGCGTCATTTCGAGCCAGATGCACCCATCGTAGCGAGCCTTCACTTGATAGTGCGTGCGTGCCCGTTTCGCACCCGGTGTATTGGGCGGCACGACGAGAACGCGGCGTTCCGCATCGTCGTGAAATAGCCAATCTTCAAGCGTGCCCCACGGCTTTTCGAGCGCATTCGCACTCTGCACGATGGCCCAATACACCTTCTCCACGGCCCCTTCGCGGAACTGTTCGCATAGCCGCGCGGCCGCCTTGCTCGTCCGCGCAAACAGCAACACCCCGCTCGTCGGTTTATCGAGCCGATGGACGATGCCGAGGTAGACCTTTCCCGGTTTCGCGTACTTTTCTTTGAGGTAACTTTTCACGAGCCGATCGACGGTTTCGTCTTCGCCATCGAAGTGCGCGCTCGGCCATCCGGCCGGTTTATTGACGGCAATCACGTGATTGTCTTCGTAAAGCACGTCGAGGAGTTCGGCGAAATCGCTCATGCGGATACCGACGGTAAGCAGCGGGGCGGAGCATCGCTATATTATGGGTAACTGGCACAAACGCGAACGGTGAATGATGGACAAGATTTCGTGTGCGATTCTCGGCGGGACGGGTTACACCGCCGTGGAACTATTGAAAATACTGCTTCGACACCCGAATGCGGAGGTCGTTGCAGTCACGTCGCGGCAAGAAGCGGGGAAGCCGATTTCGGCGGAACACCCCGTGTTGGCGGGTCGGTTCGATCTGGCAATGGAGAACTTCGACGCGGACGCACTCAAGGCACGCGGTGTGCAGTGCGCGTTTAGCTGCCTGCCACATGGCGCGAGTATGGAGGCGATTCCGGCGCTGCTGGAACGCGGAATTCGCGTGATCGACTTGTCTGCCGACTATCGTTTGCGCGATGCAAAAAGCTACACGGAATGGTACAAGGAACCGCATCGCGACGCGTTCAACCTCGCTCATGCGGTCTACGGTTTGCCCGAAATTTACGCCGATGCCATCCGCACGGCCACGCTCGTCGCGAACCCCGGTTGTTATCCGCAGACCGCGATTCTCGGCCTCGCACCGTTGATTGCGGCGAACCTGATCGAGCGCGATAGCATCATCATCGATAGCAAATCCGGCGTCTCCGGTGCGGGGCGTATGCCGAAACTGACGACGCATTTTCCCGAGTGCAACGAGAGCGTTTCGGCATACGCGATCGGTACGCACCGTCACACGCCGGAGATCGAACAAGCCCTTGGCGATGTCGCAAAAGGCCCCGTGCGCGTGTTATTTACGCCACACCTGATGCCGATGGATCGCGGCATTTTCAGCACGATTTACGCGATACCGACGAAGCCCGTTGCGGAGGCGCAACTCCACGTGCTGTACCGCGAATACTTCCGAACGAAGCCATTCGTCCGCGTAAAAACCACGTTGCCGACGACCAAAGATTGTGCGCACACGAACTATTTCGATATCTGCGTGAAGCTAGTCCGCGGGCGCGTTTTGATACTGGTGGCCGAGGATAATCTCGTTCGTGGCGCGAGTGGCGTGGCGGTGCAAAATTTCAATTTCATGTTCGGTTTCGACGAACGCACCGCACAATGGTGATGTCGTGATGACAGAAGCCGATGCGTTTCTGGCCGCGATCATCGCAAACCCCGACGACGACCTGCCTCGGTTGGTTTTCGCCGACTGGCTCGACGAACACGACGATTCGCTGCGTGCCGAGTTCATTCGCGGACAATACGCGTTGGCCGCCGGTGCGACCGACACCGAACTTGCGAAGCGGATGGTGAGGATCGAGGCCGCGAATCGGCGAAACTGGTCGATACCGGGCGTGCCAGGGCGGCAGGAATTCCGTCGCGGATTCGTCGAATATCTCCACATGTCGGCGAGCGATTTTTTGACGCACGCGGTCCACCTCCAGCGCGCCGCACCGATCGTCGACCTGCGTTTGATCGTCGCCAACACGCTCCTTCGCGAGATCGTCGCCGTACCGTGGCTAACGCGGTTGCGCGGCCTCGATCTTAAAGGAAACGTCGGTATCGGCAACTTCATCGAAGATCTCGTGCCCGACGATCGTTTTCGCGAACTTCGCACGTTATCGCTGCGAAATTGCCAACTTTGGCCCGATACTTGCATTCGTTTTGCGACGCTCACCGCCCGGCTACCATCGCTGAAACGGCTTGATTTATCCGGCAATCCCGTTTCCGATGAAGGCATCGCGCACCTCGCAAACGCAGCATCGCTGGGCGGCCTAACGGAATTAATCGTGCGTTGCGATGAGCAACAAGACGAATACGCGATCCATGCCGAGGGCGCGTTCGCACTCGCGAATTCGCAACCATTTTCCGGGCTGACCGAACTGAACCTGGCCGGCCACTCGATAGGCAATGACGGCCTCGTGTCACTCGTACAATCTCTAACGCTGCGAAATCTCGAAACGCTCGATGTTTCTTTCAATAACATCGGTAACGACGATACTAACGATTGGGCACACGCCATTACGACTACTGGAGCGTTCCCGAAATTACGTCGTCTCAGCTCGGCTGGCAATCGGATTATTCTGACCGTAGCGATTGTCATCAAAGAATGGCTTGCATCGAATTCGACACTAAAATGCATCGACCTGCGACGCTGCGAAATCGACGCGGAAGCGCACGCGATTCTGGATGACGATACTCGAATCATTCTCGACCCATTACCCGTTGACGAGCGATAAATGCGAACGATCTCTTTCCTAATCGCGTTGACCATTTCCACAAATTGCGTTGTTGCAGAGGAGGCGAAGTATCGTACGAAAACCGAAAAAACGGCCCCGCCCGAGGAGCTATCCGCCGCTGTGCGAGGCATCCTGATGCCGTCGTGCGAAATCGTAGCGGACGCTGCGGGCAATACAGTCTGCGAAGTCTGGTTCCGCGAGGAGTTGCCGGGGAAGGGGACGGCAGACCAAATCAAGAACGGCCTGACCTACCGCGAAGTGCCCGAGACGACAATCATCGCTGCGATCCGATTCCCGAAAGTCTTCATCGATTTTCGCAAACAGGAAATCTCTGCTGGCACGTACACGCTCCGGCTCGCGTTCCAGCCCGACACCGGCGATCACTCCGGCACCGCACCGCACACCGAATTCGCACTCCTTAGCCCGGCCGCCAAAGATACCGAAGTCGCCGAACTCGAAGTGAAGGCGCTGTACAAGATGAGCCTCGGTGCGACTGGCGGCGACCATCCCGGCGTGCTGTTGCTGTACCCGCATCGCGGCACCGAAGTCGACGCAATGATCGCCGATCGCGGTGATTCCGTTCGCACGTTGAACGTCCGACGGCCAATCGCGACAGACGCGGGCCGATCGACGATTGGCGTCGCGATCACAGTCAGTGGGCATAGTAAAACGCGTTGAGAATGGCGAAGAAGTGGTTGTTTTGCAGGGATTTGCCAGTCAAATGCGGATCGTAAAACTTAACATAATAACTATTATCGGACACAATAACTGATCAGATCTCTTGCTGGTCAAGTCCGATAATGTATCTTATGTTTAACTTGCCCTATAAATCAAAAAACAAATCGACTGCCCGCATCGCATTTTGGTAACATTTCGCATACCGACTCTCTCTCTCCCCGAAACGATTTCTGCAGGAACACTCATGCCTTCGACGACGACGAACATCACCAGTATGCTCAAGGAAACGCGGGTGTTCCCCCCATCTGCCGATTTCGTCGCGCATTCTCACATTGATGCCGCCGAACGCGATCGACTGACTAAGTGGGCGGAAACCGACCCCGATGCCTTCTGGGCCGAACAGGCGAAGTCGCTGCGCTGGTCCGCACCGTGGACGCAAGTTCTCGACTGGTCGAACGCCCCGTTCGCGAAGTGGTTCGTCGGCGGCACCTTGAATGTCAGCGATAACTGCCTCGATCGGCACCTCACCGGTCCCAGCAAAAACAAGGCCGCAATCATCTGGGAAGGCGAACCCGGCGACTCGCGGACGCTGACCTACCAGCAACTGCACCGCGAAGTCTGCAAGTTCGCGAACGGCCTGAAAAACCTCGGCGTACTGAAGGGCGACCGCGTCACGATCTACATGCCGATGATCCCCGAAGCCGCGATCGCGATGCTCGCCTGTGCGCGAATTGGCGCAGTACATTCAGTCGTGTTCGGCGGATTCTCGGCGGATGCCGTCGCCGACCGTAACAACGACGCGCAAGCGAAAGTGATCATCACAGCCGATCATGGCTGGCGACGCGGGAAGATGATTCCGCTGAAGCAGAACGTCGATATCGCGCTGGAAAAATCGCCGAGCGTGAAGACGTGCATCGTCTTTGATCGTTGTCATCAGTCGGTTCACATGAAGCCGGGCCGCGACCTGTGGTGGCATGATGTGATGTCCGATTCCTCCGCACACTGCCCTGCCGAACCGATGGACAGCGAACACCCGCTGTTCATTCTTTACACATCGGGAAGTACCGGCAAACCGAAAGGTGTGCTGCATACCACTGGCGGCTATCTCCTCGGAGTTTCGCTGACGCACAAGTGGGTGTTCGACGTTCGCGATGACGATGTCTACTGGTGTACTGCCGATGTCGGCTGGGTGACGGGGCACAGTTACATCGTGTACGGGCCGCTCGCGAATGGTTCGACGATGGTCATGTATGAAGGCGCGCCGAATCATCCGCAAGAAGATCGCTTCTGGGACATCATCGAAAAGTATCGCGTCACGATCCTTTACACCGCACCGACCGCGATTCGGGCGTTCATCAAATGGGGCGATCACTGGCCGAAGAAGCACGATCTGACGTCGCTTCGCTTGCTCGGCAGCGTCGGCGAGCCGATCAACCCCGAAGCGTGGATCTGGTATCACGAAGTCATTGGTGGCGGGCGTTGCCCTATCGTCGATACATGGTGGCAAACCGAAACCGGGAGTATTATGATTGCGCCGTTACCCGGTGCGATTGCCGCAAAGCCCGGCAGCGCGACCAAGCCGTTGCCGGGGATTTTTGCGGAAGTCGTCGATAAAGAAGGTAATGCGGTGCCTGCGAACGCGGGTGGTTTCCTCGTGGTGAAGCGCCCGTGGCCGAGCATGATGCGCACAATCTACGGCGACGATGAACGCTACAAGGCGACGTACTGGAGCAACTATCCGGGTGTGTACTTCACCGCCGACGGCGCGCGTTGCGACGACGATGGCTATATTTGGGTGATGGGCCGCGTCGATGATGTGCTGAACGTCAGTGGGCACCGCCTCAGTACAATGGAGGTCGAAAGCGCACTGGCGAATCACCCGAGTGTTGCCGAAGCCGCCGTTGTGGGCAAACCCGACGACCTCAAGGGCGAAGCGATCGCCTGCTTCGTGACGCTCAAACAAGGCATCGAAGCCACGGAATCGCTGAAGGTCGATCTGAAGGCGCACGTCGTGAAGGAAATTGGTGCGCTCGCCCGCCCCGACGATATTAAATTCACGGAGTCGCTACCCAAGACGCGAAGCGGCAAGATCATGCGACGGCTCCTCCGCGACATCGCGGGCGGCAAAACGTCATTGCAAGATACCTCGACACTCGAAGATTACAGCGTGCTGGCAAAACTCCGCGAAGACGACGAATAAATTGTTGTTTCCGAAAAGAGTTCAACCGCAAAGGGCGCGGAGCACGCAAAGAAATCCATCGAACACGACGATGCACATCGTGTTTGTGATTTCGATTGTTTTCTCCGCGTTATTTGCGGCCTCTGCGGTTAAAATCGGATTTCAACATTTGCCTCTCCCTAAAGGTTCACCAATGGCTCGTCACATTTTCACGATACTCGCGCTGCTCATCGCGTCGGCACCGGCGTTTGCGCAGAAGGAGTTTGGCTTCGACAACGGCAAAGGTTCCGGGCAGCCGTACCTGAAGCCCGAAGAGACGGTTGCGAAGTTCAAGGTGCCGCCCGAGTTTGAAGTGAAACTGTTCGCGGGCGAACCGATGATGACGAACCCGATCGCGTTCACGATCGACGAGCGGGGCCGCATCTGGGTCGTCGAAAGTTTCGAATATCCGAAGCGTACGCCGAAGGGCCAGAAGCCACGCGACCGCATCGTCATTCTCGAAGACACCGACGGCGACGGCGTGGCCGATAAACGCACCGTGTTTGCGGAAGGCAAAGACTTCCCCGAGAGTTTCGACATGGCGAGCGGCATCGAAGTTGGCCATGGCGGGGTCTACCTCGGCGCGCCGCCTTACCTCTGGTACATCGAAAATAAAGACGACAAGCCGGGCAAGTTCGAGATCCTCGCCAAAGGATTCGGCAGCCAGGATACGCACGAAACGCTGAACACATTTCAGTGGGGGCCGGACGGCTGGCTCTACGGTTTGCATGGCATTTTCAGCCAAAGTAACGTGAAAGTCGGCAACGAACCCGAAATCAAAATGAACGCCGCCGTCTGGCGGTTGCACCCGAAGACGAAAAAATTTGAGATCTTCAGCGAAGGCACCAGCAACCCGTGGGGCATGGACTGGCGTAACACCGATGGGCAGTTTATTCTGGCGAGTTGCGTAATCCCACACCTGTACCACATGGTGCCGGGCGGCATCTATCAGCGACAGGGGGGTGTCAGTAACAACCCGTATGCGTACAGCTTTATTAAGGAAATCAGCGATCACACCTTCCACCGCGAAAGCGGATGGGCACACGCGGGGTTAATTTCGCTCGATGTGCCGCACATGCCGGAGCGGTTTCGCAACAGCGTCATCTTCGGCAGCATCCACGGTTGCAGCCTCAAACAAAATATCCTGAAGCTGAACGGCAGCAGTTACATCGCGAGCCGCGGCGACGATTTCCTGACCAGCGGCGATAAAAACGTCCGCCCGATCAACCTCAAATGGGGGCCGCTCGGCGACATCTATCTCATCGACTGGCACGACCAAAACCCCTGCCATCAAACCAAAGCCGACGAGTGGGACTACGAGCGAGGCCGCGTGTATCGCATTCAGCTGAAGGGCACGACACCGAAGAAAGCGATGGATTTGGGGAAGATGTCGGCGGTAGACCTATACAAGTTCTTAGTTTCGGGAACTCCATACGAGCAACGTACTGCACTACTCATGCTTTCCGATCGACCACTCGAAAAGTTGTCTTTTGGATCAAGCGTTAGAGTTCCATTCTTGGCTGAATTAGAAAAAAATGATGATCCTCGATACGTCTGGGCGTCTTTTGCTACGGAAGCGATGGGTAAGCAGGTTGTCGAGTCATTTACCGCCGACAGCACGAGAGTATTTCCAGGGATGCCTCGCGAATTTGTCACATGGCTTCGTCTCATGACTAATTCCGGTTTCACGACACCGAAAGTTATCAATGAGTTTGCAAAGGTCGCCATCTATTCTCAGCATCCCGAAATCCGTCGCGAACTTGCATCCGCCGCGGTTCGCCTTGCCGACAAACACGACGTGACGCCGCTCGTTCGCGCACTTATGTTGCGTAAGGAAGATGCGAACGATCCGCTCATTCCGCACCTGACGTGGCTTGCGTACGAGAAGATCATTTCCAAACGTGCTGCGATTGGCACCGATGCGGACAACAAACCGGTCGCGATGAAATCGGCGGCGGAGACGGAACTGGCGTGGTTGGCCGAGAATGCGGCGAACAACCCGTTCATCACCGATCAGATCATTCCGAAGGTGATGCGACGATTACTGGCGAGCGGGCAGCCGGGCGATTTACTCCTTTGCATTCAGTACCTCGATGGCACGAAAGACGTGGTCGCGAAGCGGTGGGCGCTTGAAGGAATCGTCGTGGCGTTGCAGGGTCAACTGGTCGACGCACCGAAAATCTGGGCGAACACGCAAACGAAATTACTCACGCTGAAAGACGACGGCATCAACGAGCAGTTGAACAAACTGGCTGTCACGTTCCGCGATCCGCAGGCACACAAACGCGCCACCGCAATTGCCATCAACTCGAAGAAAACGATCGAAGAACGCACCGAGGCGATTCGGCAAATCGCAGTCATTCGCAACCCGGACGCGATCAAGTTCCTGTTCGAATTTATCAAGATCGGCAAGAACGAACTGCTGCAAATCGAGTCGATTCGCGCGCTCGGCAGCTTCAACGACCAAGCGATTCCGATCGGCCTCATCAGCCATTGGGGCGAGTTCACACCGGCACTACGCAGCGAAATCGTCAACGTGCTTTCGAGCCGCAAGGAATGGGCTGCATCGCTGCTTTCCGCGATGAAGGAAAAAATCATCGATCGCACGGCGGTGACGGATAACACGATCTCGCGGATTCAGAGTTTCAAAGATCGCACGCTGAACGCGCTCATCGAAGACGCCTGGGGCCGCACGCGAACGACACCCGACGAGTTGAACGCACTCATCGACAAGACGCGGATCGACGTCAACGCCGGGGTGGGTTCGTACCTGCGTGGGCAGAAAGTATTCGAGAACCAGTGCAACAAGTGCCATAAATTCGAGGGCAAAGGCAACGACGTCGGCCCCGCACTCGATGGCGCGGGCCGCGATATCGAGTATCTGCTCGGGAACATTCTCGACCCGAATCGCGTGGTCGGTGCGCCGTATTTCGTGCGGCAAATCAACACGCTCGACGGTCAGGTTCTGCAAGGGTTGCTGGCCGAGGAAGACGATCGCACGATCACGATCAAAGTCGAAAATGGCGTGCTGAAGAAGATCGTCAAGAAAGACATCGACGGCGAAGTGAAGGTGCTCGAAAAGTCGATGATGCCCGAAGGCCTCGGCTACAGCATGACGCCACAAGATTTCCGCGACCTCATCCGCTACGTGATGGCACACCCGTACATCAACGATGTCACCATTGATGGCGTTGCGAAGTCGGCATCGGTCGGCGGGCGGATTCCGCTACTCGGGACGAAGGATGGCAAGCCGGTGACAATCGAAGCGAAATTCACCGCACAAGAGGCATTCAAGACGATACTGCTCATCGGTGCGGGGGATGCGTACGAGGTTTCGCTCGACGGCAGAATCGTTGGCAAAGGTGTCGGCAAGCAAACGCTGAATCCGAACCCCGATGGCGAAGAATTCGATGTGAGCATTCCCAAAGGCGAACACACGCTGACGATTTCGCTGAAGCACAAGGGGGCCGCACGCTGGATTCACGTACGCTTCCTCGACCCGAACCGCAAACTGCGTTATGGGGACACCGGCGAGAAGACCCGCTAAGCCGATTCGTCGCTCGGCTTATAAAACGGGTGTTGGCTTCCGAATTCCGACGAGGTTTCTCACGATGGCTGATATCCGGGCATTCCGGGGTTTCCGGTACGACATGGGCAAAGTCGGCTCGCTTTCCGATGTCGTCGCCCCACCGTACGACGTGATCGATGCGGCACTGCAACAGACGCTCTACGATCTCAGCCCGTACAACGCCATTCGCGTCGAACTGAGCAAGGAAGAAGTCGGCGATACCGAATCGAACAACAAGTATACGCGGGCCGCATCGACGCTGAATCAGTGGCAGAACGAGAACGCGATGACGCAAGACACCGCGCGTTCGATGTACGTTTACGAACAGGAATTCACAGTCGAAGGCAAGACGTACACCCGCCGTGGCTTCTTTGCCCGCGTTCGCCTTGAGCCGTTCGGAACGGGCTGCATTCACCCGCACGAACAGACACTTTCCGGCCCGAAGCAAGATCGTTTGAACCTGTACCGTGCGACGAACTTCAACCTCTCGCCGGTGTTCGGCCTGTACCCCGACGACGATGGCGAAGTCTTCGCGAAGATCGAACCGCTGATCCGCAAAGCGCCACCGCAAGTCGCGAACGACCACCTCGGCGTGACGAATCGGCTGTGGGTAATTACCGATCAGCACACGATTTCTGCCGTCATCGGCTTCATAGGGCCGAAGCCGGTGTTTATCGCCGACGGCCACCACCGCTACGAAACGGGGCTGAATTACCTTGCCGAGCAAGTCGCAGCGGGCAACGTGGCAGACGACGAATCCGCACCGAACTTCTGCCTGATGATGCTCGTCGGCATGAGCGATCCCGGCCTCATTATCCTGCCAACGCACCGCCTCATTAGCGGACTGGGCCAGGTTACGACCGAGCAACTGAAGGTGGCACTTCAGGATCATTTCGACATCGTCGACACGTTCGGCACCGATGCCGCGACCGCGTGGGAAACGATGGAAATGGACGGCGAGCAGAACGTTCTCGGCTTCGGCACCGTTGCCGATGGCCACTGGTTCGTCGCCCGGCTGCGCGATCCGGCGATTATGGACGACCTCGCACCCGACCAGTCGAAAGACTGGCGAGGTCTCGGCGTCAGCATCTTGCACAAGCTCGTCATCGATCGGATTATCCGCGAGAAAATCGGCGGCGAGCCAGTTTGCAAGTACGTTCACCTCATGAAGGAAGTCACCGATGCCGTCGCCGCGAAGGAGTGCCAAATCGCAATCCTCGTGCCGCCCGCCACGATGAACCACGTCGAGACGATCGCAGGCAATTTCGAGAAAATGCCGCCAAAATCGACGTACTTCTACCCGAAACTGCTAAGCGGGTTGGTCTACAACTCGCTGAAAAAGGATTGATCCAAATTGTTAGCCCGACGCGCTAGCGAGGGATTGTTGTCGTTGCGTGCATTCCCGTGGGTTCCCCTCGCTTGCGCGTCGGGCTAACAAATATCTGTGAGCATAAAAATGTGGTTCCATCTGAGTAAAGACCGATGGAAAGAGGATGCTATCACCTACTTGCGGCTGACGGAGCAAGGTTATGGCGAGTCGAAAGTGAAACGCACCTCTGTCGCACCATCCCTTGGCCGTGCGTACCTCGCTTGCCCGTATACCGCGCCACTCTTCATTTACCATGTCCATGTCAAACACCCGATACGAACCACCGATACTGCCGATTACAAGATTAGCCACGAGCATATCATCACCGAAGCAGTCCTTGCAAATGAGAATGGCCGCATTCCGATGAGTCTTTTAGGGCAAGTTCTCGTTGATGCGTGGCAACGACCACATCTAAATATTGTGTACCAAAACTATAACCTCGACATGACCTACGAGGAAGAAACCTTGGTTTTATGGGAAGTCAAAGACGGGTGGTGGCGGTTCGCCAATCCCTCCCATAGTGAGATCACACAGAAACTCGCTGAACTGCGGGGCGGGATCAGTGGACTTCCTCACGAAAATTGTCCGGTCGGTTAGCGAGAAATTTTATCGTTTCTACGATGGCGTGCGTTCGTGTGGGTTTCCCTTGCTTGCGCGTCGAGCTATACTTCGAACGGGGTGATTCGGTACGTTTTGTTAGCCCGACGCGCAAGCGAGGGAAACCAATGAAAAGGCACTACATTGCTGAAACGGTAGTAATCCCTCGCTAGCGCGTCGGGCTAACGGGAATGGATTGACTAACCGGTAACGTCTCATTTCCGACTGCATGCAGTATAACAGAAATGCACATGTTTGGAGGTAACATGCGGGATTCGGACGACGAATTGCCTGATGGCGTTTACCACGATGACGAATGGCAAACGGTGCCGTGCCGGTATTGTCGTGCGGAGATTGCCGAGGAATCCGAGCAATGCCCGCGTTGCGGGCAGTATCAGTCGGC
>JAYSYI010000587.1:0-9584 GCA_043727665.1 Limnoglobus sp.
TCAGTCTGGGCGGAGCGATTCGCTCGGCTCCCGGGCCGATCGCCGATGCGTTAAATACGATGCGGTTATTTATTCTAATCGGCTGGGCAATCTATCCAATCGGGTTTTTGATGGCACTGTTGGGGGCCGGTGAGTATCGCGAAATCGCCTACAACATCGCCGACGTCATTAACAAAGTGGGTTTCGGTTTAGTCGCGTTCACGGGAGTGAAAGCCCTTGCAAGTAAGGACGAAATCGTGCTGAGGAGTCCAGCTGTGTCTCCCGAAGCGAATCGCACCGAGGCGACGTATGCGAATTCGAATCGATAATGCGTAACATGGGTACGTAACGTCTTTACCCTCGTTTTGCGGTAGCAAAATGGCTCCCATCGTTACGGTCCGGTGGTCTAACCGCGACCGAACGATGTTCGGCCTGCTCCCTCCGCTGCTGATGTTGGCTTTAGTTCTCGTCGAGTTGCGGCACCCGTTTACTGTGGCATTTGCAGGTTGGCCGTTCGCCCTGTCGCTCATCGTAATCGGACTTCCTCACGGTGCGATCGATCTTGCCGTGAGTTCGCGATTGAGAGGATCTACGACATGGCTACAGAGTCTGCGTGGTTTTGCCGATTACGCCTTTCTACTCTTTCTCGTATTGGCTGCCGCGTTCGCCTTCCCCACACCCGTGGTGTTGGCGTTTGCCGTACTGAGTGCCTGGCATTTCGGATCTGCGGATGCATTGGACTTGAACGAGTCAGTCGGTGAAAAGCGTGGTATGGGATGGATTGTCGCTTTCGCTCGCGGATCTCTGGTGCTCGCACTTCCTTTCGTGTGTCACCCCACTGACAGTTGTGAGGTCGCGACTCGGTTACTTCAACTGTTCGGATCCGATAGCACGACTGTATATGTGGAGGTCATCTCGCCTTTAGCCGTGGGAATTCTCAGCTTGGCTTTTGCCATAATTCTCTATGAATTGTTCGTCCAAATCCTCGCTAGAGAATGGCAGTATTCCGGAATACTTTTACTCGAAATCGGTTCCCTGGTCACCGCGTTCGCCGTATTGCACCCGCTGTTCGCGATGGGCGCTTATTTCCTTTGCTGGCACAGTTGGCGACACACGCGGCGGTTGATTCGCCTCATGGAAGGCGAGTCGGCCTCAATCACTCGCGCAGTGTTGCGACTTCATGTTCGTTCCCTGCCACTGTTGATTCCTACGCTCGCGGTAGTCGCAGCGGTGTTGGCGTGGGCACTGCCCCATGCCACAATTCCGGATGTTGCAGTCGTGGCCCTCGCCGTATTCGTGGTGGTGACCCCCCCACACCAGATGCTGATCGGTCGCCTTCAGGGTATCGGCCGACTCGATGAGCCGAACGCTCTGGTTAGCCCAGTTGATGGCAGCGGAATTTCGTATCGGACGCGATGAGATCAGGTATACTGTCGTTCCGCTTTGTCGTTTCCTGCGCCATCACCTGCCGGGGTTTCCAATCATGTTTCGACTGTGCTTTGCTTTACTGATGATGTCTCCACCGATGTTACATGCCGCGGACTGGGTCGAGTTTCGCGGGCCGGATGGCACAGGGCAGTATGCGGGGCCGAAGCTCGTTACGGAGTGGGGCACCGAGAAGAACGTGGCGTGGAAGGCGAAAGTGGCGGGCAAAGGCTGGTCGTCGCCGATTGTCGTGAAGGGGAAAATCATCGTCACGACGGCGGTGCCCGACGATGCGAAACCGAAGCCGAATTATTCGCTGCGTGCGGTCGCGTTCGATGCCGTCAGCGGCAAGCCGGCGTGGGACGTGGAACTGTTCGCGATGGACGGCGCGAAATCGCCCGGCGGGCATTCGAAAAACAGCTTCGCGAGTGCGACGCCCGTTTCCGATGGCGAGCGCGTATTCGTTCACTTCGGACACCTTGGCACCGCGTGTGTGGACCTCGATGGCAAGATCGTTTGGAAGGTCGACAGCTATAAATACGCCCCCGTTCACGGGAATGGCGGCTCGCCGATTCTCGTCGGCGATTCGCTCGTATTTAGCGTCGATGGCAGCGATCAACAATACGTGGCCGCCCTGGACAAAATGACCGGCAGCGAGAAGTGGAAAACGGATCGCAAATCGACCGCAGCGCGGCGCTTTTCGTTCACGACGCCGTTCGCTTTCACGAACAATGGCAAGACGATCATTGTTAGTGCGGCCAGCGAATTCGTGGCCGGTTACGATGCCATCGACGGCAAGGAAATCTGGCGTGCGAAGTACCCGGCTGGCGGTTACTCGCTGATCGCGCGGCCCATTTTCGTCAACGGCTTGCTCATCATCCAAACCGGCTACGACACCGCGCACCTCTTCGCACTCGACCCGACTGGCACCGGCGATATCTCCGCGAAAATCGTCTGGACGACCAAGAAAGGCGCGCCCCACACGCCATCTCCCATCGCGCACGGCGACGAAGTGTACACGATTACCGATCAGGGTTTCCTCACCTGCTTCGACGCCAAAACCGGCACCGTGCATTGGTCCGAACGGCTCAAAGGTAAGGGCTACTCCGCGTCGCCGATCGTGGCCGATGGCAAGATTTACGCCATCAGCGAAGACGGCGTCGGTACCGTCGTCGAAGCCGCTAAGGCGTTCAAAGTCGTGGGCGAATCCGAACTGAAAGAGCGAACGTACTCGACGTTCGCCGCATCCGATGGCGGCCTCTTCGTCCGTACGGAAACGATGCTGTACCGCTTTCAGGCGAAGTAAATGTTGGCATGATTCGGCGATGTTGAGTAGCAGAATGACTCCAGCCACTACCCACCCCCCCAACCGTGGACTCATTCCCGAATTTCGGAACCAACCTAACCCACCAACGACTTACGTCCGATTTGGTAATCGCGATAAAGGTTAGCACTCAAGTTCCGATGGTTCGTTCAGGCAAAACTGCAAGATCGCTTTGAATAATGCCAAAATTGCTTCTTGTGTTCTCCAACTGCGATCGAGTAATATACAGCCCTGCTTACTGCCCTCTCTGCGGAGATTGCCATGTCGTCAGCCACCGGTTGCTCGGATTTTCTCGGCACGCTCACGCACCCGGATCGGCGGAGTTTCGTGAAGGCGGGGATCCTCGGTGCCAGTGGGTTGTCACTGTCGGAGCTGTTTCGCAGTGAAGCCAAAGCCTCGACGTCTTCGCGGCCGACATCGGTGATTATCCTCTGGATGCGTGGCGGGCCGTCGCATATCGACATGTGGGATCCGAAGCCTGATGCCCCCGTCGAAGTTCGCGGCGAATTCGGCACCATCGACACCAACGTGCCCGGCATCCAACTCGGCGACTTGCTCCCGATGTCCGCAAAGTCGATGGACAAATGGTCCATCATACGCAGCCTCAACCACCACGATGCGGGCCACAGTACGGGCGATCAAATCTGTTTCACGGGCTACAATCCCGGCTCGTCGCCGGATGAAAACATTCACCCGAGTATCGGCTCGGTGGTTTCCAAGCAACTCGGCGATGCCAACCCGAAACTGCCGCCGTACGTGATGATTCCGCGTATGGTTCCCGGCACGGGTGCGGCCTACCTCGGCGTCGCGCACAAGCCGTTCGAAACCCAAGCCGACCCTGCAAACCCTGGCCCGTTTCGCTTGCCGAATTTCTCGCTCGCATCGGGCGTCACGCTCGAACAAGTCGGCGACCGGCGCGGCCTGCTGACGGGGTTCGATCGCATTCGCCGCGACATGGACAACTCCGGGCAACTTCACGCGATGGATCGCTTTCAACAACGCGCATGGGACGTACTGACATCGCCCGATGCCCGCGATGCGTTCGACCTCGATAAGGAGCCGATGAAACTCCGCGAACGCTACGGCTTCGCGCCGGCGTTCGATCCGAAGGCGTCGAACCGTTGCGGTTGTCCGTCGTGGAGCCAACGCATGTTGCTCGCGCGGCGTTTGGTCGAAGCGGGAGTGCGGCTCGTCACCGTGGATCTGCGCTGGTGGGACACGCACGTGAAGGGGTTCGAGTCTTTACGGCAAGGGTTTTTGCCGCGTTGGGATCGTGCGTATACGGCGCTGATCGAGGATTTGGAATCGCGCGGGTTGCTGGAATCGACGCTGGTGTTGGCGTGGGGCGAGTTCGGGCGCACGCCGAAGGTGAACAACGATGCGGGGCGTGACCATTACCCGAACGTCTTCAGTGCGGCGATCGCTGGGGGCGGCGTAAAAGGAGGCCGCGTGATTGGCTCGTCGGATGCAAAAGGTGCGTTCCCGAAGGCCAACCCGAAGTCGCCGCAAGACGTACTCGAAACCGTCTACCACCATCTCGGCGTCGATACATCGACCAACTTCAACAACACCACCGGCCGCCCCGTTCCGATCCTGCCAAGCGGCAAGCGAATCGACGAGCTGTATTAAAAAAATAGCGGCCCATTGGGCCGCTATTTTCGCGAGGGGGGTTGCGTTACTTTTTCTTTTCTTGCGATTTCAGCTTGATCTCGATCGTGGTCGGACCGTTCTCTACGGTGTAAACTAGCGTCGATTGCTGGGGGTCGCTGTATTTGCTGGCGACTTCCTCTTTGACCGACGACGCATCGACGGCACCGGTGATGCTCGGATCGACGATGCCACCTGGCCCCGTCTTGAGGTTCGACTTGCTCACCACGGCTTTGTATTTGCCGGGTGCAAGGCCTTTTTCTCCCTGGCCATTGGCGATGATCGCCTTTCCGCTGCTGTCCGTTGTTCCTGAGCCGCTCGAGCTTTTCGATCCCGTCTCGGGTTGAAGCATCACGTTGGCCATTTCGAGCGGTTCGCCGTCCATAGTAACGACAACGGTCACAGGAACCATAGCCGATTTCGAACAACCGGCTGCGGCAAACAGGCCCGCAGCCAACACGCACAAAACACGTCGAGAGATCATTTTGGACATCCAAAAGTAAGAGTTTTGTAGCGCAGACTAATCGATATCCGCATTCACTTCGCCACCCGCATACGTCACGTAGGAGAGAAGTGTGGCGGCGGCAGCGGTTTGTTTGACGAAGCGAACCGAGGCATCGCCCATCGCAAACTGAGCACCGCCGGTGTGCAGGCTGCCGGCACGGCCCCAATCGCCGAGGCGGCCGTTGATGACCGGGATACAGCCGGGGGCGGGATAGCCCGTCCACGATGCGCAATAAGTAAAGTCGTTAACGCCGGTGCCCTTCGTGGGATCGACGCCGACGAGTACCCACGCTCGATAGCCCCATGCGGGTGAGGTGCCGTTGTAAACCGTTTGCGTTGTCTCGCCGAGCATGAGTGTATTACTGAGGCCGTCGCTGACTTGCGACATTTTCAAATCGCTGTTTTCCCCGAACATCCGGCGGCTCTGAATCGAAGCGTTCTTCCAGTAATTGGCGGTACCGAAGTCATTGTTGGCATCGACGATGAAATCGTAGTTCGTCTTGTTGCCGATTTCCGCACCCGTTGGTCCATAGCGGTTGTTGCTGGCTTGACCGACTTTGCGAGGGTCGCCGTTGTCCGATGGGCAGCGGAAGGTCGAGATTTCGAGACTCATTTTACCTGTGTTCACATTCGGCAGTGGCGATGTCAGTGCGCCCTTTTGGTTGCGAATCCCCCCACCGTTATCGGTACGAACATCGCTGAACGACTGCTTCGTATCGAGTTGCGCGAAGAGCGCCCCTTGTTCGAAGTACGGCAGCAACAACACCATCCCAGACATATTGAGGATGACGGCATCGCCGTTGCCCGTGGGCGAGCTAGATGCGAAGCCATAACCCACACCCGAAGGGGGGAGTTTTTGCTGCGCGGACTCGTAGTTGTGAACCGCCAGAGCAAGTTGCTTCAGGTTGTTCGAGCATTTACTGCGTGCGGCGGCCTCGCGGACTTTCTGGACCGCTGGCAACAACAAGCCGATCAGAATCGCGATGATCGCAATCACGACCAGCAATTCGATGAGGGTAAACCCTCGACGACGAAGATGAAACATGTCAACCCCTACAAAAGATGGAAGAGAGAGGTGTGAATCAGACTACGACACAAGGAAAAGACGAGCAGCTCATCAATTCCACACCTAACTTAGTCGAACAGTTTCTTCGATGCAAGACAATTCCGCACGAATTTTCAATTCGAGAACTACGACGGAATTGCGTTCGAAAGTCCTGTTCTCAAACCTTCACGCCGAACTCTTCAACACTTCACTTCACGCTACGCCGCAAGCCTTAATCTGATGTTGTCGCCGATTCGTTCGCTATCCGATTCGGAGGTTTCCCATGACTGCGTCGATTCGTTGGTTTCGTTTCATTGCGGTTGTTGTGATCGGATTTGCGTCGGGTTGCTCGTCGGAAGGGCCGAAACTCACACTGGTGACGGGCAAAGTCAGCGTGAACGGGAAACCGGCGGCGACGGCGTTGTTGTTCCTGCACCGCAAGGGCAAGTCCGACATGACCGAGCCGACGCCATACGCCACCGCCGATGCCGATGGCGCGTTCCAGATATTCTGGCAGCCGGGCGTAAAAGGGGCGTTACCGGGCGAGTATGTCGTGACGGTCACGTGGCCGGACATGACGAAGGAACCCGACGGTAACGGTGCGCGACCGGACTTGCTGCGCGGGAGTTACGACAAGATCCCCGCATCCACTTTGAAGGCAACGGTTAAAGCCGAGCGGACGGAGTTGGCCCCGCTCGATTTGACGCTGACTGCGGTTCAGGCCGCGAAGCCGGTCGTGAAAGACCGCAACAACAAGTAACCTCTCATCGTTTCCCTCAGTTTCAGGAGTAGCTTATGTTTCCGCGTCGTTTGGCCGTTCGCTCGGCCTTCACACTCATCGAACTGTTGGTGGTAATCGCGATCATTGCGATCCTCATCGGACTACTGTTACCCGCCGTGCAAAAGGTGCGTGAGGCGGCGGCCCGCTCGACTTGTACGAACAACATGAAGCAGATCGGCTTGGCATTCCACAACTACGAGAGCGCGAACCAAAAGTTGCCACCGCTTTACACCGATGCGGGCTTTCTGCGTGCCCCGAACCACTTCTGCCTGACGTTCATTTTGCCGTACATCGAGCAAGGGAGCTTGGCGAACTTGATCGACATTAAAAAGGATGGCTACGCAGTCGAGAACTTCAACGCATTCACCACGCCCGTGAAGACGTTCATGTGCCCGAGCACGCCGACCGAACCGACGCTGGTTTACAACACGCCATCAGGCAAGTACGCCGTACTGCCCACCGGCGTCACGCAGATCCGCATGGGCCGCACGGACTATGCGGCCCCGAGTGGCTGCGGTGGCAGTTGGGTCGATGCGAGCATTGGCACGCAAGTGATTTCCAAAGGTCCACCGCTGCTGGAAGGGAATCGCGAAACGCCATTCGCCGCAGTCACCGATGGTTTAAGCAACACGTCGTTGGTCGTCGAAGCCGCAGGTCGGCCGTTCCGATACGGTAGTGGGGGAATCAAGCGGGGCGCAGACCGCAACGGCAACGATGCCGCCGGCGGTTGGGGCGACCAAGATAGTTGGTTCGGCATCAACGGAGCCGATGGTAGTCTCGGTACGCAAGGTAGCGGCCCGAGCGCGGTCAACGGCTCCAGCGACAACGAACTGTACGGCTTCCACATTGCGGGTTGCAACATCGTGATGGGCGACGGCTCCGTGCGCCTGCTCAAGAACAACATTACGCTGGCGATGCTGGCCGCACTCGTGAGCCGGAACGGCGGCGAAAACTTGCCGCAAGACGTACAGTAAAAAGTAACGGAATACACAACTGCGAGCGCCCCAAAACCGGCTTTTGGGGCGTTTTTCCATTTTGCATCACCGCCGCGAAACCGGTGCGTGTAAACTCGCTGCGAACGCAACGGCACAGATGTTGCTCGTTGTCAATCGAAAAACGTATATTACCCGTTCACACCGCGACTGCGCACCTTGCGTCGGGACGGTGCCATTACGGTCGCAATTATGTCTCGCAAGAAAAATCCGCCGAAACCGCCACCGCCTTTGTATGCGATGTTGCACCCCGGACTCGAGCCGGTGGTGGCCGATGAACTGACGCGCGATCTCGGGGCGGAAGTCAAGAAAACAGCACGCGGGATCACGGTGTTTCGCCTGAACGAAATCACGCCGGACGTGGTGAAACTGCGCACGACTGAGGATGTTTACTTGCTGGCGTGGGGGTCCGATACGCTGACTTACAAGTCGTCGGACTTGAAACTGATCACGCAATGGACGGCGAAGATTCCGGATTGGAATCAGCTATTCGCAATTCACCACTCGATTCGCGGGATGCCGAAACCGAAGCCGACGTTCCACCTCGTTTGCCAAATGCAAGGCGAGCACGGCTACCGTCGCGTCGATGCACTCGATGCGATGGCCGACGGCTTGGCAGGGAAGATTCCGCCGAACTGGGTGCCCGCCGAAGAGAATGCGTGGCTAGAAATTTGGCTGAAAATTGACGGCAAAGTCGCGATGTGCGGGCTGCGGTTGTCGGATCGCACAATGCGGCACCGGACGTACAAACTGGAACACGTGGCGGCCTCGTTGCGGCCGACACTCGCCGCCGCGATGGTACGCCTCGCAGCGGCGGCACCCGACATGGTGGTGCTCGATCCGATGTGCGGCGCGGGGACGATTCTTGCAGAGCAAATCGAACTTTCCCGCCAGCGCAAGGCAGGTATCGTCACGGTGATCGGCGGCGACATCGACCCACAAGCGGTCTATTGCACGCGGGAAAACCTCGAGCGACTGGGGCCGACGCACCTCGCGCGCTGGAATGCAGTCGCGTTGCCGCTCGCTTCGGAGTCAGTGGATCGCGTGATCTCGAATCCGCCGTTCGGCGAACAGATTTTGACACCGGAGGAGATCCCCGCACTGTACAAGGGGCTGGCACGCGAATGGAACCGCGTACTGAAACCCGAGGGGCGTGCGGTGCTGCTCGTGGCGGATCAAGATGCACTTCGCAGCGCACTGAAACCGTACGACTGGGTGCCATCGCGTCAGTTGCGCGTGCGAGTTCTCGGACAATCGGCGACACTTAGCGTCTGGCAGAAGCCGTAGACGCGGGATATGATGGGCGGGAATAGATACTTCATAAGCCGGGGGGAGTGCCATTCATGTTTGCGTTTAAGTGCCCAGGTTGCGAAGCGGAACTGAAATCGAACACCGCCCCGCCAGCTGGCAAGAAGATCCGCTGCAAACAATGCTCGACGGCGTTCGTACCGAAGCTGGTTGAAGTGGCTGCGCCTGAACCGGCCAAGATCAAGAAACCCGCCGACGACGATGATAACGACATGAACCCGTACGGGGTCATCAACGACGAAGATACCGAAGAACAGGCCGAAGCGAAGAAGAAAGTCAAGTTCGACGGCCAGGTCGACAAGAGCAAACGCAGCGACCGCGGCCCGGCCATGTCGCTGCTCGTGATGCCCTCGAACTTGCTCGTGGCCGAGGGTGGCTTCACGATCCTGATCGGTATTATCATGACGCTATGGGCGATCTGGCCGTTAGTCTTTACGGAAGTGTCGCCGAGCGAAGACGAAATTAGCGAACAAGCGGTCTGGATTCTGCTCGGCGTGTTGCTGATCGTCTGGGGCGCGCTGATCTGCCTCGGTGCAAGCCGAATGCAGAACCTCGAATCGTATACGTGGGCGCTCACCG
>JAYSYI010000588.1:0-3148 GCA_043727665.1 Limnoglobus sp.
ACTCCTCCACTCACGGCCCCATCGCGACGGCGCTCGCGTGCCCCGACTTATTTCTGCTCGATACCCCACTCGGCCAAGAACGGTTAGCGGCGATCCTCGCCTTAGTGGACGGTGCCCGTGCTGCGGGCCAGCGGCTCGCCATTTTGACGGGGAACCCGGAAAACGCGAATGCGATCATCCTAGCCTTGCCGGCCGATGGCGTCGGGCGAGCCGTGGCGGAATCCGAACGCGATCTCCCACCGGTGGTCGCGGAACAGACGGCGAAAGCTCTGGCCCACAACGAATGGCTTCGCCAACGTTCGACCTTGCTGTCGCAGCGCCTTGATCTTCTCCGTCAATGCAAATGGTGGGACGATTGGAACCGTATGGCCGAGTTGGAGCCGAAACCACTTGATATTGAGAACGACTCGAAGCTGGCCGAGCAAACCGTTGCCGAGTCCGAACGCGCGAGAGTCTTGACCGAAGACCATGCCGTCCAACTCCAGCGACTCCGGGAGACAGTTGCAGCCGAAACGGAAACACGTGAGCAACTCCAATCCCAACTCGCCGAGTTGCGTTCCCACACCGTGGTTCCCGCGGGTGGCCTCGGTGGATTCGTGAAGAAACTCTTCGGTGGTACCAAGACCGATCCGACCCAGGTGGCCCTCGCTGCGAAATTGCAGGAACTGGAACACGCCTCCGAGACACACCGCCGGCAGATTGTCGAAATCGACGAACAATTCCACATTCGGCAAAAGCAACTGATCGCTGAAGAATTGTCTCGAATCCAGTCCGAACGAACCGGTCGACTGCGAATTTGGAACGGCGATTGCAACAAAATTAAGGCGACCCGACCCAATGCCAGCCGAGATGAACTCCAGATGAACTTGATGGAACTCGATACACAGCTCGCCGATTCGGAACTGGCTCCTGTCGGTCCGGCCCGAGATTCAATGCACCGACTGGGCGTCGTGGTCGGCCCCTTGGCGGCACTCGAATTCGATCCCTTCTTCGCCCCGACGCACCCCGAAGCGGAGCCGGCGTTCGACCGGATTCTATTTGCCGACGGCGAAGATCTGAACGAACACGACTTCACCCGTTCGGCCCGTCTCGGAAACCATTGGACAATGCTCGGTCAAGTCGATCTGCCCCGACCGGCGTACCGCAACGGTAAACCGGGCCGAGGCGAATTCTTCCGCGAAACGTTCGAAGCGGTCTCGATGACCCCTTGGCGGAGGGATGGCAGCAGTCTCGTGGCCATCCTCTCGACTTGTCAAAATCGGCCACTCCGCTGCGAGACGCTCGCAGACAATTCGACCATCGAACTCCGTTTCCACGACTTACCCGATGGCGATACGGAACTGGTTGAGGTCGCGTTCCCAGCGAACGTTTCTCTCATCGAGATGAAACGATTTTTATTAGGGGAACTCGGCCAACCGAAGTGTGAATTTGTGGGCCTTCCGGAATGGTCGACCACACCTGAGTGTGTCGTCTGCGCTTGGCCGGCCGTCGAGCAGACGGAGCCGTTCGAGTTGGGAGCGGGGATCCACGAAAGCCTGTCGAATGGCATCACCACTCAGTTCCGTTTCGAACTCGCCGCCGATTGGACACTCGAAACGGCCCAAGCATGGTTCGCCGAACAGTTCGGCCATCTGTGTGCCAGCCGGACGGCCCGATTCGAATCAGCCCGCTGACAGTGGCCTGTCTTCGACCGCCGACCCTACGAGTTGATCGAGGTAGATCATCGGCGTCCACCACAAGGGTCGAAACTTCGGGTGATCGGTGACGATTCGCCGGGTCTTGCGAAGGGGATCGAGAATTTCGTCACGCCACCACAGGTAGTAATAAAGCAAAAACGACCGCACGATGTCCCGATCGGCAGTTCCTCGTCCGACGCACTCGTTGACCAAAGCGAAGAAGTCTAAAATCCGAGACGCTTTCTGGTAAACCTCGTCCATCGTCGGCTCGATGCCGCGATGGGTTTCCGGATTTGTCAGATAATCTAGAAAGTGGTTCAACGCTTCGGCTCGTCGCACCGGCGGGAGGTTGCGTTGTGTCACCACGAAGTGCTGCCAGCCGACGTTGCGCGCGATCCGCATTTCTTCGCTGTAATATTGTCCGCAGAGATCGAGGGCGAACCGCTCCCGACTCTGCCCGTTCGGGATCACGTACAGTACCACCAGCGGGATCAGCACCGCGACCACCGGCCCGATCAGCGGCACGAACAAGTCCTTCAACAACTCGTATTGGTTCTTACCTTCGGCCGCGAAGAGCGCTGCCACCAAGAGCACCAGCACGAGGGAAATGATCCCCGAAAGAGCCGCGAGCAGGGCACGGGGAACCGGCGAACCGAACATAAAGTCATTCCATTTCCGCCCACGCCTGCGGCTTCAACCAATAGTCGGTCAGCAACGCTTCAGGGCTGCCCGGTTCCGCATGCCAGTCGTACTTGTAACGCACCGTCGGTGGCAAGCTCATCAAGATACTCTCGATGCGGCCGTTCGTCTTCAACCCGAACAGCGTTCCTCGGTCGTAAATCAAATTGAACTCGACATACCGGCCCCGACGGTATTCTTGAAACTCGCGCTGCTGCGGGGTGAACGGGGTCTCTCGGCGTCGTTCCACAATGGGCATGTAAGCACTCGCAAACGAATCGGTGGCCATTCGGACAAATTCGAAGGCCTTCTCCAAATCGCCGCCATCGAAGTAGTCGAAGAAGATACCACCGACGCCACGAGCTTCGTTGCGGTGCGGTAAGTGGAAGTACTGGTCGCAATCCCGTTTCATTTTGGCGTAGTCGGTCATCGGTGCGAAGCGGCTCACGACGTTCTGCCACGATTTGTGGAAGTGAATCACATCCTCGCGAAACGGATAGTACGGCGTCAGGTCGGCGCCACCCCCGAACCACGACTTCGACCCGTGTTCGAGAAAGCGAAAATTACCGTGCACCGTCGGCACGAACGGATTGTGAGGATGCAGCACCCAGCTCACGCCGGTGGCACGGAACGACAAGCCATCACCGGGGAGTTGTTTGGCAAACTCGGGGCTGAGTTCGCCGAAAACTTCGGAAAAGTTCACCCCGGCTTTCTCGAAGACCCCGCCGTTTTCGATGATGCGCGAACGCCCACCGCCACCTTCCGCACGGATCCACGAATCCTCGCGGAATGGG
>JAYSYI010000589.1:0-3139 GCA_043727665.1 Limnoglobus sp.
TGGGCCGGTCTGGCGAAAGACACCCGTACGCTGGAAGCCCGCGTCGCGGCCAAAGATAAAGCCGGGCACGAGACCTTTTCGCGAATTGTGCGGCTGCCAGCCACGGGCGGAACGGGTGGTTTACAACTCGATGATGGGAACCCGAGGCCGCGATCCGGCGACAACGGCTCGCTGTCCGCGACACCCCGGCCTGGCTCCGGTGCAGGTATGAACGACGATGTTCCGGGACAGCCACAGATCGTCTACGTCAACAATAATAACCTGACGGTAAAGTCGAAATTGAACACGGTGACGCGCTCCGGCGTCAAAGTCGTTCACTTGTGGGCGAAGAATATGACGGCGAACCCGAACGCCGAATGGAAGCTCGTGAAGTCGCAAACGTGCGACATCAACTACGAACAAGCGAACCCCGGCATCGAGATTCCGCACGCCGTCACGGACGATGGCCGTTACGGGTTCATCGTCATTCCCGAGAGCGGTGCGGGCAAGAAAGACAGCGACCCACGACCGAACTCGCTGGCGCAACACCTCGTTGAAGTCGACACGAAAAAGCCAGTAGTGAAGGTGGTGAACGTGACGCCCACGCCGGGCGGGGCGACGGGCACGAAGGTCGAAATCGAGTGGAACGCCGACGACCGAAACCTGATGCCGGACCCGATCGTTCTCGAATATGCGGACACGAAGACCGCTGAGAAATGGACCGCGATCTCCGAGCAACGGTTGCCGAACTCGCGGCGTTACATTTGGGAAGTCCCCGAGAAGACTCCGTACAAGTTTTACGTCCGCGTTCGTGCCACCGATAAAGCCACGAACACCGGCGACGACATTTACGCCAAGGAAGTGATTATCGACTTGGACAAGCCCTCGGCAACGATCGAATACGTCAAGCCTACGGGTGGCAGTACGCCGAATACATCGGAACGGCCGCCGACAAAGTTGCCCGAATCGACGACGCCCGCCGACACCGGAAACCCCGGTGTCACGGCACCGAGCCTGATTCCGATCGCAAAGTGAGTGCCCGATCTTCCTCTCCGTTCATAAACTGTCACCACCGAGAGATTGGCTCCGTTCAGGAGTCTGGCTCCGTTTAACGAGATGAGGACTGCGCGTGATGAACAACCGGATGCGCGACTACATGATGATTCCACCGGGTACCGGTGAATTGTCGGTCGCGAATATGATCGTGGAGATTCCGAAAGGCCGCCGAACGAAGTTCGAAGTCGATAAGGCGACCGGCCTCATTAAGATGGATCGCTACCTTTACAGTTCGGCCGTGTACCCTGGCGATTACGGTTTCATTCCGCAAACGCTGGCCGAAGACAATGACCCGCTCGACATCCTCGTGATGGTCAACGAGCCGACGTTCTCCGGGTGCCTCATCGAAGCCCGAGTCGTCGGCATCTTCAAGATGCGCGACAAGGGCCAGAACGACTTCAAGATTCTGAGCGTGCCGAACAAGGATCCGCTGTTCGAGAGTATGCACAAGATCGAAGACGTGCCGAAGCACTTCCTACGCGAAGTCGAGCACTTCTTCAGCACGTACAAGGTGCTCGAAGGCGTGACGATCGAACCGCTCGGTTGGGCCTCGCACGAAGAAGGGGCCGTCGAAGTCCGATCGTGCATCGAGCGATTCCGCAAAACGCTCGGGAACTTTTAGTCACTTTCCCGCGATGATCAGCTTCGCGCGGTAGAGCGATTTGCCGGCGGCGATGTAGAGCGTCTTTTTGTCTGGGCCAGCGAAACAACAATTTCCGGTGTCGTCTGGCACCGGTAGGAAGCCAATCTTCGTGCCATCGGGTGTGAAGAACGCGATACCGGCGGTGCCTTTCTTGCCGACCGTCGCCACGATTGTTCCATCGGCGGCGATGGCCATCCCGTCGATGCCACGATCTTCGCCGAAATCGTGGAGCAACTTCTGTTTGCCGACGCTGCCATCGGCGTTCAGCGGGTATGCGAGCAGTTGCCGTTGCTTCTTCGCATCGCCGTTTGTAATGGCGATGTACAGCGTTTTGCCATCCGGGGAAATCGCGATACCGTTCGGCTTCTCGACATCGCTGATGATCTGCGTGACCTTGCCATCGGTGTCGATGCGATACACCGACTCGGTGTCGATCTCGCGCTTCTCGTCGCCGACGTAACGCGGGTCGGTGAAGTAAACGCGGCCACTGGCATCGATCGTCAGATCGTTCGGCGAGTTGAACTTCTTGCCGTTCCAGGCGTCGGCGAGTGTCGTCACTTTGCCGTTGCGATCCGTGATGCTGATGCGGCGATTGCCGCCGACATTCGCACCTTCACAGGCGAGCAACCGGCCCTCGGCATCGAACTTCAAGCCGTTCGTTCGCCCGCCGGGATCGCGGAACGTCGTCGTTTTGTTCGTGGCGGGATCGTACTTCATCAGGCGATTGCCGATGTCCGAAAAATAAATGCAACCATCCGGCCCCGGCGTCGTGCCTTCGGTGAATTCGCCTTCATTCCAGAGCAATTCGAGCTTCGCACCGGGTGCGAGAAACGTCGGCAGGCTCACCGGTTTCGCCTGAACGAACTGCCAGCGTTCGTCGAACAACCCCGCATCGACGACCTCGACCGCAGCGGGATCGGCCTTCGTCGGCTTCGGTTTCAGCACCGCCCAATCGCCGAGCCGCGGGTAGAGTTGCGCGTTCGTGCCGGTCAGTTCCGCCGCATGGAAACTGTGCCCACTATTGATGACGATGTATCCGCCGACTTGTGAAGGGAACGGGTAAATCATCGCTGGGAAGTGCGTCTTCGGGTCGTACGTTTTGCCATTCACGACGAGCGTGTCTTTGGTCCAGGTAATCGGTAATTTACCGACAACTTTGGCAATGGTCGGGTTACTTGCCGGGTCGCCGAAGAGAATCAGATTTTCCGGTTTCGTACGTAAACGATCGAGTGCATCGTTCGTTCCCTCTGGCAATTTCCCTCGGAAAAACCTGTCCCATTCCGCGCGAAACTGATTGAGTCGCGCATCGGTTGCCGTATCGGATTCGGGCGACCAACCTTTTGCCGTGGGCGGAATGACTAAGAAAGTGTCCATGAAAGCATCATCGATTGGCCCTTGCCGTCCGGGAAGTTTCTCGTGCTGTAACGGGATCGAGTCTGAATCGATACTGGCCCACTTGCC
>JAYSYI010000590.1:0-9536 GCA_043727665.1 Limnoglobus sp.
GGCCCGGCATCGCCCCGAACTTCACCTTCGCAGCGAACACTGTCGTCGATAATTTCACCAGCCAGAAATGGCGCGAACTCGGCATCGTGCCATCGGAGATTTGCACCGAAGAGCAGTTCATTCGCCGTGCGTATTTGGATGTCACCGGATCGCTGCCCACACCCGCGGCGGTGACTGCGTACGTGGCGGATACTACAGCCGACAAGCGCGACAAGCTGATCGACCGCCTCGTTGAGACGCCCGAGTTCAGTTACTACTTCGCGAATAAATGGGCCGACGTGCTGCGGGTGAAGCGCCGCGGGCAGCCGAGCCGCGCCACCGGGACGTTTGCGTTTCATGCTTGGATTCGCGATGCGATCGCCACCGACATGCCCTACGACAAGTTCGCGCGCGAGATTATCTGTTCGAGTGGCGACGAAGTGAAATCGCCTACGACGGTTTGGTACAAAGAGGTCGCCACCGCGGAGAACTTCGTCGACGATCTTTCGCAAGTGTTCCTCGGCCAACGGATGGCGTGTGCGAACTGCCACCACCACCCGTACGAAAAGTGGAGCCAAGACGATTACTGGGGCATGGCCGCGTTCTTCGGTCGAGTCGGCAAAAAAGCGATCGCCACGCCAGGGGCGAACAACAATAACCAGGATCGCAAGCAGCTAATCTACGTGCGTTCGAACGGCTCTGTGACGAACAAACGTACGAACAAAACCGCACCGCTCAAGCCGCTCGACGCCGACGCCGTCGTCGTCGATGGTAACGACGACCCCCGCGAACAGTTGGCCGATTGGATGACGAACCCCGCGAACCCGTTCTTCGCTCGCACCGTGGCAAACCGCTATTGGTCGCACTTCTTCGGCCGTGGTATCGTCGACCCAATCGACGATATGCGTGTGACGAATCCACCATCGAACCCCGAACTGTTGAACGCACTCGCCGCGAATTTCATCGAGAACAAATTCTCGCTGAAGTCGTTGGTCAAGACGATCTGTAAGAGCCGCACGTATCAACTGAGTGCGACGCCGAACGAGTTTAACAAGTCCGATAAGCAGTCGTATGCTCGCTATTACCCGAAACGTCTCGCCGCCGAAGTCGTCTTCGATGCCGTGTGCAAAGTGACGGATAGCCCCTCGCAGTTCCCCGGTTTGCCGAACGATACGAACTCGCCACAGCGCGCGATCATGCTGCCCGACGAGTCGTTTTCGTCGTATTTCCTTGATGTCTTCGGTCGGCCGCAACGAATTAGTGCGTGCGAGTGCGAGCGAGTTAACGAGGCCAGCCTCGCTATGATTCTGCACATGTTGAACTCGCAAGAAGTGCAAGACAAAATCGCCCGCGCCAGTGGCCGTGCGGACAAACTCGCGAAAGACCCCCGCAGCGACGAGGAAAAGATCGCCGAGTTGTTCGTCTGGGCCGTCGGCAAGAAACCATCAGCGGAACAACTCGCGTTGGCGAAAGAACACATCGCAAAGCAGCCAAAAGACAAAAAGGCCGCCTACGAGAACATCATCTGGGCACTGCTGAACACGAAGGCGTTCCTATTCAATCAGTAAGACAGCGGGATTCAAGCAAGATTTTAACCGCGGAGGGCGCAAAGTACGCAGTGAGAAATTTCTTCTTTGCGTACTCTGCGCCCTCCGCGATTAAAGTTTCTTCTTTTTTTTCAAGCGAGTTTCTGCAACAGACTGTTTCACCTCGTGGCGAAGTCGCGTAGACTGATTCCAAGTGAAACTGGCCTGCTCGGAGTTTGGCAATGCTCGTTCCCCGATTTATGCTTCTCGCGGTATTGTTGGCTTGGGCGTCTGTGTCTCAGGCGCAACCTATCTTTGCCAAACGCATGGTGGTCAAGGCAAAGGAACCGACCGCCGATCAACTCGCGCTTGACGCGAAGGCGTTGGAGTCGGCGAATCTGTCTGCGGATAAACCGGAGACGCTGATTGCGTATCTCAAGCAACGAACGCTGAGCGATTCGGATTTGCAGAAAATTCAGACCGTCATTATGAGCATGGGCGACGAGCAATTCGAGGAGCGCGTGAAGGCGAGCCTTACGGCCGAGAAGTTCGGGCCAGCTGCGATTGGGCCATTGCGAACGGCCGCACAAGGCGATGCCGATCCGGAGGTGGCATTCCGAGCTGGGGAAACGCTGAAGCGGATCGAGAAAGTCTCGCACGCCGCGATTGCCTCGGCAGTCGCTCGCACACTCGCCAAAACCAAATCTCCCGATGCCGTCTCTGCGATGCTCGGCTTCTTTCCTATGGCCGATACGACGGGCGTCGAAGACGACCTCCACACCGCGATTGCCACGCTCGCAATCCGCGATGGCGTGACCGATCCCGCAATTTTGGCAGCGCTCGAAGACAAACTCCCCGCACGGCGAGCGACGGCGGCGATTGCCCTGCTCGAAGCCTCCGTCGGGAACCCGCAACTCTCTGCCGAAGCGGCGAAGAAAGTCAAAGTCGCGATTGCAAAAGAAACCGATGGCGAGACGAAATTTTCGGTCGGCTTCACGTTGGCAACCGTCACGCGCGATGTCGATGCGGTTTCGGAACTGATCACTTCGATTCCCGATCTCTCGCGAGGTCGTATCTGGCAAGCCGAGGATTTCCTGATTCAACTCGCTGGCAAGAACGCACCGAAGACGAAGATGGGTCCACTCAAACCCGACCTCGAAAAGGCTCGTGACAGTTGGCGAAAATGGTGGGACGGTGCGAAGGGAACAACGGATTTCACCAAGCTCGATTTCAAGCCGACCACGACGGGCCGCATCGCCCTGATGACCATGGACCCGAGCGGTTGGGGCAATGGCTGGCTCGCAGAACTCGGGCCGGATTTGCGACGACGTTGGCGGATGGCGGGCATCAATTCGCCTGCCGATTTTCAATTTCTGCCGAACGGTCGCGTGCTGATTCTCGAACAAAATTATTCGCGGATCACCGAGCGAACGCAAAACGGAACGATCGTCTTTACGTTCAACCCGCCCCCTGGTCAGCCCGTGGGTATGCAACGCCTGGCGAACGGGCACACTCTAGTCGCCTGCCGCCAAATGGCGATCGAATACAACGAAAAATGGGAAGAGAAAAACAAATACGCCCGCCCAAACAACAACGACATTCTCGCTGTCGCCCGCAGCGATAACGGCCAGACCATCGTGCTAACGACAAACCCCGGTAAGCTTATCCGCCTCGACGAAAAGTGGAAGGAACTGCCAAACCCACTCAACCTGGCGACCAACCCGTTCTACCAGCCACGGATCGAGTTACTCGTCAACGATCGCGTGCTCGTCACCGAGCAAAACCGCATTGCCGAGTACGACATGAAGAGCGACAAGAAAGAACCCGTCTGGTTCGTGAACGTGAACTCGCCGACTTCGATACAGCGTTTCTCGAACGGCAACACGCTGATTGTCGATGCGGGTTCGAACTCGGTGAAAGAATACACGCCCGAAAAAGAAGTCGTTTGGACGTACACGATCACCGACGGAATGCGACTCGTTCGCGCCGAACGTCGATAATTTTGTCACTTTATTTAAAGGATGCCCCATGACACCGCTTTCGCGTCGTCGGTTTCTCGAATCCTCCGCAGCGGCGGGTGCCGTGTTACTCACCGCACCTTACGGCCGAACGGCAGGCGCGGGCGAAAAACTCAACATCGGCTTGATCGGTTCCGGCAACCGCGGCACGACACTTTTGAAAGAAGCGTTGAAGCTCGAACACAACGCGGTCGCGGTCTGCGATATCGCCGAGTTTCGGCTCGATCGCATTTCGAAAATCATCGTCGATGCGAAGCAGGAAAAGCCGACGCGCTACAGCGATCACCGCAAGTTGCTCGAACACAAAGACCTCGATGCGGTGATTATTGCGACGCCGGACCACCACCACCGCGACGTTCTCATCGCCGCAATGCAAGCCGACAAAGATGCGTACATCGAAAAGCCGCTGACGAAGTCGATCGACGAAGGCCGCGAAATGATCGAGGCGGTGCGGACGGCAAAGAAGATCGTGCAAGTCGGGAACCAGCGCCACAGCGGCCCGCACTGGCGACAGTGCCGCGACGTGATTCAGTCGAACGACTTCGGCGAACTCATTTGGGCGAAGGTCTGGGATTGCCGCAACTGGATCAAACGCGATCCATTCGCCCCGCCGAAAGAGTTCGACAAAGCGATGCAAAAACAGATCGATTGGGACGCCTTCCTCGGCAAAGCCCCGAAGCGCGAGTTCAACTCCGCACGCTATTGGTCATGGCGGTGGTACTGGGATTACGCGGGCGGTTTAATGACCGACATCGGTGCCCACCAACTCGACATCGTGCAGTGGCTGAGCGGGATGGATTCGCCGAAGAGCGTGGTCGCGAACGGCGGCACCTACCACTTCAAACACTGGGAAACGCCCGACGTGATCCACGGCGTCTGGGACTACGGCAAGTTCGCCGCCACCTTCGCGGTGCAGTTCGTCAACGGCGCAGATGGCGTCGGTTGCGGTTTCTACGGCACCAAGATGACGCTCATCGCCGATGCGGAAAAAGAAGTGAAGTTGTACAACACGAACGACAAGATCACGCCGGACATGAAGCCGATCGATACGTGGAAGATCGAGAACGAAACCGCGTTGCACGTCAAGAACTGGCTCGAATGCTGCAAGAGCCGTAAAGAACCGAACAGCCCAATCGAACTGGGCCACAAGGTGATTACGGCCGCGCACCTCGCAAATCTGTCTTACCGCACCGGCAAGAAAGTCCACTGGGACGCCGAACGCGAGCAAGTCATCGGCGTGTAATTCTGCGAACTCTCCCCGTGTGAAACGGTGCTGCGATGATGATATTCGACAAGGCTCCGTTTCCGTCGTGTCATGCTTCGACGATTGTCGAAACCACGCCGGGAAAGCTGATGGCGGCGTGGTTCGGCGGCAAGGAAGAGAAGGCGAGAGACGTTCAGATTTGGGCATCGCACTTCGACGGTACGAAGTGGTCGGCACTCGAAGTCCTCGGCACCGAGCCGGGCCAACCGTGCTGGAACCCGGTGCTGTTTCGCACCGCTAAAAACGAACTCAGCCTCTGGTACAAATTCGGCCCCGATCCGATGACGTGGTCTGGCGCACTTCGCACATCGAACGACGACGGCATCACGTGGTCGAAGCCGACGCTACTGCCCGCGGGGTTCTACGGCCCCGTTCGCGCGAAGCCGATCGTCCTCAACGATGGCACGCTGCTCGCGGGCACTTCGGTCGAAACGTATCACATCTGGACGCCGTACGTCGATCGTTCGATCGACGGTGGCAAGACGTGGCTACGCTCGAATTCGTTTGCGGTGAAGGAGAAACCGAACGGCGGCCAGATCCAGCCGACGCTGTTTCAAACCAAAGACGGCAAGGTCGTCGCACTGGTGCGTTCGCAAAATCCGCTACGTATCTGTCGTGCAGAATCGACCGATAACGGCAAGACATTCACCGCCGCAGTGGCCACCGATTTGCACAACCCGAGTAGCGGAATCGATGTGGTCAAAACCCGCGAAGGCGACTTGTTCCTCATCTACAACCCCGCACCAATTGGCCGCGTGCCGATCAGCCTGGCGCGATCCACCGACGACGGCGTCTCGTGGGCGAAGGTCGCCGACCTCGAAACCGAACTCGGCGAATACTCGTACCCCGCGATCATCCAATCGAGCGATGGCCAACTGCAAATCACCTACACCTGGCGACGTCGTCACATCAAACACGAAACAGTTGACCCCACGAAGTATCGTAACTGACATGACAGTGTCACAGATCATGCGAGTTGAACGAGACATTGAAGAAATTTGCAGCAATCTCTCCTTTCTTCGATCGATGCGTTCGACGTGGTTCACCTTCATCTCGAACATCCCGTCGTCAAACGGTTACTCGGGCGATTCGTTGCCCAAGGCTTCGTTTACGAAGACCTGTCGCGGGCCTGCTTCGCCCAATTGAACGATATCATCCCGCGTATCATCCTCTTGGGCCGACTCTGTCTGTATGGAACCGGGGCGGCACGGCTTTACGAAGAACTCATCGCTGTGGCGGCCCGCTGGATCGACCCCGGCCGACGCAAGACCCCGCTTTCGCCGTACGGTCGGGAAGCCGAAGGCAACACGTTGGAACTCCTCGAGAAGGCGCTGGCGAAAGGTATCCAGCCCAATAACCCCACAATCATCGCCAAGCTGCAGACGGCGGGCCGAGAGACGTGCAGGAATTGCTACCGCACCTCGAAGCCCGCGGATTATTCTTGGCCAACGAAGCCGCGAAGAAACTGTTCGCTGGTGGTGAAGACGAAGCGGACAAGATGCGGCAGATCCTCCTCTTGCAGCAAAATCGCATCGTCGAAACTGTGTAGGATAATCGACAACTCTCGCTGCTCGACTTCATCGAAGGCGAGCGGCACCAGATCGAAGCCGACCGCAAACACCAGAAGCGACGGCTGAAAGAAATCGACAGCGAAATGGCTAGCGAACCAGCGTATCCGCGACGCTTACGACGTAAAGGCTCGCCGAGTCGAGCCGGTCGGACTCGTCTACCTCTGGCCCGTGACAGGATAACAACATGGCCCGCGACCCTCACGACGAATCGATGCGCAAACACAGAGACTGGCTCGGTTACCTCCAGCTGGTCGGTCTTGTCGTGTCCCCACCTACGCTCGCCGACGCCGATTGCCACATTAATACCGACGTCATGGCGGAGGCTAAGCTTTAAGCCGTGGGCCAAACCTACTGCGAATTTCGCGCGGCGCTGATGATCCGCAACAACGAAGGGCTGACGAAGACTTACAACCGCTTCTATCACCCCGACGAACGCAGCGCGGTCATTCTCCAACTCCGCGCGCTGCACGATGCGATGGACCGTGCCGTCTTCGCGGCCTACGGTCCGCCGCTCGCGACCTCACCGTCCCCCGTGCGAGTTCCTGCCCTACTACGAAGACGAGGAACAGGAAGAAACCGACAAACGGCAAAACAAGAAACTCTGGCGCTACCGCTGGCCCGACGAATTCCGCGATCAGGTACTCGCCCTACTACTGGAACTCAACAAGCAACGCGCTGAACAAGAGCAGAAAGCCACCGCTAGCAAGCCAAAAGCCAAACCCAGCCCTCGCCGAACTAACAAAGATTCATCCAATATATCACAGGGGATCTCTTTTAATTTCGCCGTTACCGACATTGCCCTGGGCGACTTTGCCTAATTAGGCTGATCTATGCGAATTAGCCGAATTAACGTGGAAGTGCGGTGCACCGATGGCGATGGGCTGGCCAAAAATCATCTGCGACCCGATCCACAATATTATCAATATGTATCCGACTTTATGTATGCTTGTCGAAGTGTCGATGGTACCAAGCTCAAAGAGTTGGCCATCGGAATCCTTGATCGCAGACTTTACAAGGCCGTTGATGCAACAGTTGCGGGTAGCTCACGAGATGACTTCGTCGAACAGGTTAAGGGGGTGATCCGGAACAAAGGGATGTTGCCAGTGGAGAGTCTGGTCAAAGACGCCACTTCCAACACGCCCTACAAACCTACGATCCAGATGGATACAAGCCAAACGACCAGATTTACATCGAAAACTCCTTGGGTAAACAAGTTGAGTTTTCAACCATCTCAAAACCGGTCAGTGAGTTAATGCGTGTTACGAATTCAGACTTACGTCATATCGTCGCAAACTTCTTGACTTCGAAAATTCGTATGGACACTCCAGCCAAAGCTCACGGTAAGAACTTCCTCAATCAAAATTCGCGTGCGAAACCTGACAAATGCTGTCATGCAACAGCCCACACTTCGCCTGAAGTGGTTCGAGTAATTTGAGCGGTGGCTGACCAACGGAATGATTTTTCAGGCATTTTGACTTCCGTTTGCGATATTGTCACATAGTTCGAATAAAAAATTCGATTCGAGTAGACAATCGATCTTTCCCGATAAACAGAGTCTGCTTCTTCATAGATTGATTTGTCGTCTAGTTCTGTTTTTATTATGAAGTGCTGCCCAAAGGACGTACGAGAGGAGAGCGTTGACAGAACTTATGCGTTGTACTTGCATCGCCCTTGGCTCGCACCGGCTGGGCAGCCTATCCTCGCACATATCGAAGCCACGTCGCTTTCTGAATTGTCAACTCTGTTTCGCCACTTGAGTCGGCTTCACGGGGTGAGCGGTGGGTTCGCATTTCTCGTCGAGTCTGGTTCCGTTTTCGTGCCAGCCCGCAGCAAGCAAGGGGTTGCGCTTTCTACGCTTGAGGCACAGCATGGAGTTATGTGGGGTTCCCAAATGTGACGTGCAGTGGCCCTTTGTTCCAATTTTCGCAACATTCTTGTTCCGCTTACTGTTTCGGAGATGTAAGCCATTTGCGCTAGCAATCGATCAACCGAGTCGAGATTTGAATTTATCGAATCTGGAATTAGCCGCGACGCGGAGTCCTCGGAGCGGAGCGCGTGCGCGTCACGCATTTCCAAACAATTGCCGAATGTGGGTGACGCGCACGCGCTCCGCTTCGCAAAGCCTATGCGTCGCGGCTAATTGAACCAAAATCAAGATGACTCGAAAACACCATCAACGGCCACTTCGCATCACATCGGGGTTGCGCTTTCCACATTCGAGGCACGGCATGGAGTTTTAAGTGGGTTTCCCTTGCTTGCGCTGCGGGCTGGCACGAAACCCAATTCGGAACCGTGCCCCATTTTGAGACGCAAAATGGCAATAAACCGGTTTGGGAGCGTCTGCATTTATTGACTTTCTTCGATTTCGCCGCGTCAAAACGTACCGTATAATTCAACTAGCTTTGTTAGCGCAAGCGAGGGAACCTGAGTCAAGGCATGACATCGAAGAAACGATAGTAATTCCTCGCTAGCGCGTCGGGCTAACGGGAATGGATTGTCTTGTTTCCGACTGCGAGATTTATCACGACACTGCTTTAACCTATACTGGGAGTCTTACGATGACTGTGGATAACTCGGCCGAAGTTCGCCAACAGCGTGTGCGCGAATTCATGCAAATGTTACCTCTGACGATTGAACTTGCGGGGTTGCCACTTTGCGAGGCGGGGCGAATGTTCACGCAAGATCAACTCGACTTGCGTGGCACGCACATCCGCAACGCGTACAAATTGGCACGCCAAATCGTCAAAGATGTCTCCGAAGGCTGATTACGAGGTAAACATGAATCGTCGCCAGTTACTTGCATCGACTGCGGGTATGGTTAGTAATGCTGCGTGGCCGTGGATGACACGTGCCGCAGACGCGAAGCCCAAACAGCTCGCGGCCGTGAACAGCGTGTACCACAAGCTCTCGCATGCTTACCACATCGTTGGCCGCTTCGTTTACGGGTATACGGTGAGTGGCAAACATCACCAACCGCCATTTCAGGTCGTTCGCCAGTTCAACCATCAGTACCATGCGGAAGGGAAGTTGCAGGATCTGGCCCGCCCGTTGGCTAAGAAAAAAGGCGTTGCCGTTGCGGAGACAATCGCTGAGGCGCTCGGCGGCGCGAATGGCCTCGACGTGGATGGCGTTTTGATGATCGTCGAACACGGCGATTACACGCGTAACGAACGCAACC
>JAYSYI010000591.1:0-3135 GCA_043727665.1 Limnoglobus sp.
ATCCCCTTGCTCGCGCTTCGCTCTAACTTTTAATCAGCCATTCCAGTACGGCTTTTTGGGCGTGGAGGCGGTTCTCGGCTTGGTCGAAGACGACGCTTTGTGGGCCATCGACGGCATCATCGGTGATCTCTTCGCCGCGGTGTGCGGGGAGGCAGTGTAAGACTTTGCAGTGCGCGGGGGCTTTTGCCAGTAGGGCCGCGTCCACTTGAAAGCCCGTGAAGCGGCGGAGGCGTTCTTCGCGCTCGGCTTCTTGGCCCATGCTCGTCCAGACATCGGTGTAAATCACATCGGCATTCGCGACGGCCTTCAGCGGGTCGTGGTTTTCCACGAGGTTTGCCATCGGGACTTTCGCGCGGAAACCTTCGAGGAATGGCGCGTCGAAACCGTAGCCTTTGGGGCAGGCGAGCACGAACTTCGCGCCCAACATCCCGCAACCGACCGCGAGCGATCGCGCGACGTTGTTGCCATCGCCGACGAAGACGACGGTTTTGCCTTCGATGCCACCGAGGTGTTCTTGCATCGTCATCAGGTCGGCCAGTGCCTGGCACGGGTGCGACCAATCGGATAGGCCATTAATAACGGGTATCGTGGCATCGGCGGCGATGCCGGTGAGCGTCAAATGTTTGAAGACGCGAAAGACCATCGCATCGACGTAGCGCGACATTGTGCGACTAAAGTCGGCGAGCGTTTCGCGAACGCCGAGGCCAATTTCCGCAGCGGGGAAGAACAAACTCGTGCCACCGAGTTGCGCTACGCCGGCCTCGAAACTCGCCCGCGTTCGCAGTGATGGTTTCTCGAAAACGAGCGCGACGACTTTGCCCATCAGCGATGGCGTCGGTAACCCGCGCAGCCTCGCGGCTTTCAACCGCGCCGACTGCTGGAGGAGCAAAATGAGCTCGTCTTTCGAGAGGTCGATCACATTCAGGAAATGGCGCATCGGGGTTACTCAGGAAGCCGGTTTCGCAGACGGTGTTACGCGGTGTGCGCGAGCAACACTTCGAGGAGGATTTCGCAACCGGAGTCGATTTGTTCGAACTCGATGTTCACGGCGGGCAGCAAGCGGATGACGGTCTGATGCGTGCAATTGATGAGCAAACCGCGCTTCAGGCAGTCTTGCACGATCGGTGCGCCGTCGATGCCGAGTTCGATGCCGATCATCGCGCCGCGAATCCGAATGTCGTGAATCAGCGGCGTGCGTTCCCGCATTGCGGTGAAGTGTTCGCGGAACCGCTCGCCGACATCGAAGGCACGTTCGAGGAGGTTTTCTTCTTCGAAGGTTTCGATGGTCGCGAGTGCGGCGCGTGCGGAAATCGGGTTGCCGCCGAAGGTGGCCGCGTGCGTACCGGGTTTGAGCTTCTCCGCGACTTCAGGCTTGGCGATCACGCCGCCGAGTGCGATGCCACCCGCGATCGCTTTAGCCAGGGTCACGACATCGGGCACGACGTCCCAGTGTTGGTGTGCGAACCATTTGCCGGTACGCCCCATGCCAGTTTGCACTTCATCGAGCATTAGCAACATGCCGTTGCGGTCGCACAGTTCGCGTAGTCCACGAAGGTAACCTTCCGGTGGCAGGTTCACGCCGCCTTCGCCCTGAATTGGCTCGAGCAGGATCGCACACGTTTCCGCATCGACGAGTTTCGTCACCGCTTCGAGGTCGCCGTACGGTGCGTAAATGAACCCTGGTAGCATCGGCTCGACGCCGGCGTGATACTTCGGTTGGGCCGTGGCGCTCAACGAGCCGTATGTGCGCCCGTGGAAGCTGTTCGTCATCGTGATAATTTTGTACTTGCCCTTCGGCTTGCCGTTGAGGCGTGCGAGCTTGATCGCCGCTTCGTTCGCTTCGGTGCCGCTATTGCAGAAGAAGCATTGGCCGCCCCATCCAGTCTTCTCGCTGAGCGCCTGCGCGAGTCGCGCCTGCGGTTCGGTGTACCAGCTATTTGGCACGTGAATGAGCGTCGCGACTTGATCTTGCACGGCCGCGACGACTCGCGGCGGGCAGTGGCCGAGAATGCCACAACCCCAGCCGGGAAAGAAGTCCAGGTAGCGGTTCCCCTCGGCATCCCATACCCACGAACCTTCGCCACGGACGAGACAAACCGGGTAGCGGGTATAGTTCCCGATGAGGTTCGCCTTGGCAATGCGGATGATTTCCTGCGTCGATACGGTGTCGGTTGCGGTCATGGGCGTCGGTTGCACTCGGGGTCAGAACTAAGGAACAATTTTAGTGCCACACGGGCGATCCGAAACGAATTCATACAGCAGCGAATACGGGTTGCGGCCATCGAGAATCACGGCACGCCCCGCCCCTTCGCGAAGAGCATCGAGGCACGCCTCGACCTTCGGGATCATCCCGCCCGCGATGATGCCACGACGAATGAAATCGTGACATTCGGCAGCGGAAAGGCAAGACATTAGGCTAGCAGGATCGTTGCGATCTTGCAACACGCCGGGGGTATCGGTGAGAAAGATCGCCGAGTCCGCACCCAGTGCGCCCGCAACCGCGGCGGTGATCGTGTCCGCATTCACGTTCAACCACCTTCCATCGTCGCGAACCGCCAGCGATGGCAACACAGGAATGCTGTCGTTCGCGATTAAGTCTCGTAAACCCGCCGTTTCAACGTGTGTCGGTTGGCCGACATGGCCGAGATCGACGCCATCGAGTGTCAGCGTTTCGCCGCGAATTGGGAACGTCGTGTTCGCGGTGATGCCATCCGCACGGCCACCGAGTTCGCGAATCGTGGCCACAATTGAAGGATTGATTTCTTCACACAAGGTTCGCACAACGATTTCGAGCGTGGCATCGTCGGTGTATCTTCGCCCGGCCACTTTCTTCGGGACCAGCCCCGCCGCCGCCATCGCGCGATCGATCGGCTTGCCACCGCCATGAACGAGGATGAGCCGGATACCGAGAGTTTGTAATGCCACGACCGATTCGAGCGTGCCCCGTGTGGCGATGGGATCTTCCATCGCGCTGCCGCCGAGCTTGATCAGAATCGTACGACCGCGCAGCAATCGCGTACGATCCATCGCTCGCAGTAAAACTTCGCACGCCGCTTTGGTGTCGTTCATTCCGGGAATCGTCGGGTGCCAGAATCGAAAGGGAAATGATACGGATTTATGGCACACTACCAATCT
>JAYSYI010000592.1:0-9505 GCA_043727665.1 Limnoglobus sp.
CACCTACTCGGCTTGGCACTTTATGCCGACGGCAGGTACGACGAAGCCCGCGAGGTGTTGGCCAAAAATACGAGTGATGCCCGACAAATTCGCCGTCGCTCTTACCTCATCCTCACGCTGATGAAACTCGGGGAGAAGGATTCCGCCCGCAAGGAACTCGATTGCCTGACTGACGATCTGCGAACTGCGACTCGCCTCAGCTGGCACGAACTGCCCGACTGGGCTACGGTCTGGAACGGAGTTCATCAGACCGAACCACCAGTCTTGTGGCAAAAAAAGTAAACCGGCTTTAAATCGATTTTCACCGTTTTTTGCCTCCATCAAATCGCTCGCATTTCGCAAAACGGATCCTTGTTTTGCAGTAAGCGATGGTTCCCGCACACTCCTTCTCAGAGCAAAGCCAAATCCGGGGGAGAATCCCCCGCGTCGTCAAGGATGCCTTCCGCTTGCAAAGCCTCGCTCCGGCTCTCCGGCTCCGGGGTAGACTCCTCCCTAAGTTCCGTGCTCCCAAAGCCTCGCTTGTGCAGCCAGGGAGACCTCCCACCCCTCCGTCCATTGACGAGCGCTCCCCCCTTTCAGTGCTTCCTCGGTTCCGTCGGTTGCGCGACGCAACTAACGAGCCAACTCCCGCGGAGAAAGACCATGACCACCGAACGCTGCGATCTCTACACGCCGATTACGCAAACCATCCTCACCCAACTGGAAGCCGGTGTTCGCCCGTGGCATCAGCCGTGGAAAGTGCAGCACGCCGCCGGGGGAATCTCCCGCCCGCTCCGTTCCAACGGTGAGGCATACCACGGCATCGACGTCGTCGTGCTCTGATTGACTGCCTTCGAGAAGCACTACGTGTCCCCGCTTTGGGTGACCTTCCAGCAAGCCAAAAGAATTGGGCGGATCGGTGCGGAAAGGCGAGAAGGGAACGGGGATCGTCTACGCTGCCCTCCCGCAAGACCATCCGAGCCGTGAGTTGGTGGTAGAGATCCAGAAGGCGGGCGACCGGGCCGCGGGCCTGACCCGCCAATTACTTGCGTTCAGCCGCCAGACGGTTCTCGAGACGCGGGTATTGGACCCAAATGCCCTGGTCCGGAACCTGGAGAGCATGCTGCGGCGGTTGATCGGAGAGGACGTGGACCTGGCCACCCGGCTGACTCGGGCACTCGGGCGGGTCAAGGCCGACCCCAGCCAGTTGGAGCAGGCTGTCGTCAATCTGTGCTTGAACGCTCAGGACGCAATGCCCCTGGGCGGACAGATCACAATCGAGACGCACGACGTGAAACTCGACGCGACCTACGCCGCGTCCTACCCGGACGTGCGTCCAGGCCCTTACGTCCTGGTAGCTGAACCGACACCGGGGCGGGCATAACGCCGGAGGTCCAGGCCAGCATCTTCGAGCCGTTCTACACGACCAAGCGGGCAGGTAAAGGGACTGGCGATGGTGTTCGGGTTCGCCAAGCAGTCAGGCGGGCATATCGCGGTGTACAGCGAGCCCGACCTTCTACGCTGACCTAAGTCGATACTTTCGTGGGCGGGGCGGAATCTCAGCGATCTCGAATCGCGATTCTTGGCTAACACCGCGCCGTACCGCAACAAGTTAATCGCACGAAACGGCCGCAGCGACGCGATGCTCCGGGATTTGCCGCACGATCATTTCGACTTCATCAGCATCGACGGCTCGCACGAAGCCGCCGACGTCTTGTCCGACGCCGTCATGAGTTGGCCATTGCTGAAAGCAGGAGGGTTAATCTGTTTCGACGACTACGAATGGTGGATCGACCCCGCCCCCGAACGCAGCCCCAAACTCGCGATCGATTGCTTCCTGAGTGTCATGCGTAGCCAGTGCGAAGTCGTACGCAAGGGCTACCAAGTCTGGGTGCAAAAGCGGGGGTAAACTCTTTCAATCTTGCCACACGCGGCACAGCGCCTCGGCCTGTTCAGACATCATTTTCAGTCATTTAGCCGGTCGTACGGCGTCGAATCAGCGACTTTGCATAGAACTATTTGGACTCCTGCCAACTCCCCGAATCTTACGGTTACCTTCCATGCCGCGTATTTTCGACAACATCGAACAGTCGCTGCTGCCCGCGTTGCGGCAGACGCTTGCGGGTGCCGACCGTGCCGATTTTTGTGTTGGCTACTTCAATCTCCGTGGCTGGAAGCAGATCGATGGCACCATCGAACGCTGGAACGGCGGCCCCGGCCACTGCGTTCGCCTGCTCGTCGGGAAGCAGAAACTGCCGCAAGACGAGTTGCGCGATGACATGTACATCCTCCCATTCGACAACCCAGGTGCGATCTGCAACCTCACGATTTTCGGTTTACGAAATGAACCTCCACTGCTTTTGCTGACGCTTGACGGATGCCAAAACACCCCGCCATGACGGCCTTTGTTCTCGCGAAGATACTTTCGGAATCGTTTCTTGTAACGAAACGGCCGTCTACGTCAATAAGTGGGTAGAGCGATGTTCCCCAGTGCCCAAAAGTGACACACACAACAATTTAACACAGTGGTAATTATATGGCCAAGACGTTCAACTTGATCGATGAGCCGTTCATACCCTGCCGGACGAAATCCGGCGAAACGCGGCTATGGAACCTCTGCGATGCCTTGCTGCAATCGCACGACATCGTCGAGATCGCGGACGCTTCGCCGCTGACGACGTTCGCACTCTATCGCTTCTTGCTGGTGATCGTCCAACGGTGCCTCGACGCCAGCGAATGGCAAACGACCTGGGACGCCGGGCAACTGCCGGAGGAGCGGATCGAAGAGTACCTCACGAAGTACCGGAACCGGTTCGATCTGTTCGACGCGGAGCGGCCGTTTTTGCAGTTGAAATTGATAAGCCGATCGGCCTTGCTGGCGGCCAAACGTGCTAAGGCCGAAGTGCAGAAAAAGAAGGGAGATCGTGCTGATGCTGATCCATCCAAGAGCAAGAGGACTGCGGAATCGATGGACTTCGAGTACATGGCTCCCTCGTACCTGTTCTCGGAGTTGCCGACGGGGACGAACATCAACCACGCTCGCCACACTTACGATGACCAGGTTGGGTTATGCCCCATCTGTTGCGCGCACGGGTTACTACGACTCGCCCCGTTCTGTCCAGACGGCGGTTCAGGGAAGTTCGCTTCACTGAATGCGACACCGCCCGCCTACGTGCTGCCCATGGGCGAAACTTTGTTTCGCACTTTACGGATGAACGCCGGGTGCCTCCTACCTCGCACGGATTACCCGTCGTGGGAGACCGACAAGTACGACGAGAATCAGTCGATAGGGATCGCCGAGGGTTTTACGTGGGAACCCCGGGCCGTTTGGCTTTCCCCGTCTGGCCGAACGGACGGCAAATGTTGGCAATGCGGCAACGTCGGCCAGCTTGCTCACAAGATGATCTTCAGGAAAGGACGCATAACGACAATTGACAGAGTCCCCCTTCCGCGGGTCGCCGCTTGGAGAGACCCTCACGTTTGTTACGTCGAGACAGTCGAAGGAAAGAAGCGGGAAATATTCCCCCTGGTAGCCCAAGAACCCCCGCCCGCCGCGCCGGAGTCGCGGGCCGGTCGGTGGGTTCTTTCGTTCTGGCGACGAGCCATCGCCGCTCTGCTTCAATCCGGCGATCAGGCCGGATGTCAGGCGGTGAGGGCGGCATCGAAACTGTCCGACCTGCGAGTTCAATTCTTCGTGCCGATGCTACGGGCCGGACAGGACAAGACGCACTTGAACCGCAAGTATTCGTGGGTAATCCCCCAACTCGACGGGCAGGCCCGAAGTGTGTTCTTGGGAGAATTAGACTGGCTCAAGAAGAGCTTGGACAAGTGTCACTTGGACGGCGACGAGCAGAAGAAAGAACGGACCAAAAAGTCGGCAGCGGTTGCGAACCCCGTGTTGTTATCGCTCGCCGAGTTCGAGCGGCGTGCGGAAGGTCACTTCCGTAGATTGCTCGCCGGCATCATCGAGACGAACGCGTTTCGCCAGTGCATTCAAAACGATGTCATCGAACTGACTCGACCGGTGCCTCGTCCGCATCGGCCGCTCGAAAGCCTGCGGCTTGAGCGGGAGTCGGAGAAGGCAGTCAAGGCGGCGTTCCCCATTTCGGAGGTGGCATTATGACTGCGGGTCTGTTTTTCCTGAAACTGGCGAACTTGACCGCCGACCAGCAGGCGGCGCTCCGGGACATGGCCACCCGACCGCTCGCGACCGATGTGATCGCGCACGATGCGTTCACGGCGGTGTATTGGGGCAGCCCGTTTCGGCGGGATTCGACGCGCATCGTAGCCGGGCTGTACTTCTGGCACCCGAAGCCGAACGGCCGCGGACATTTGCCGCACGCTCTGGCGAAAATTCCACGCGGTCGGGACGGCGATACGCGGAACGAATCGCTGTTGAAGGACATTTTGGCGGCTCCGCTGGTGGGCTTGCCACCGCTGTTGTTCGAGGCGGTGCGTCGGCTGCGGGCCGCCCGCGTGCCGGTCGATTGGCCGCAATTACTCGTCGACCTCGCGAAGTGGGACCGACCCCACGCGGGAGACACGACTTCGATTCAAGACGATTGGGCCAATTGTTGGCTCGATTCCACTGCCACCGTTTCCGGAAGACCATAATGCTGATCGAGATTCACGTTTTGCAGAACCTCAGCCCGAGCAACCCGAATCGCGACGACACCGGCGCGCCGAAGTCCGCGTACTTCGGCGGCAAACTCCGCGGCCGCATCAGCAGCCAATGCTTGAAGCGGAGCATCCGGCTGTACGAACCGTTCCAGACGGAGTTGAAAAACCACCTGGGCGAGCGGACGAAACTCTTCCCCGAGCGCGTTCGCGAGCAACTGAAACAAACTGCGATTCCTAAAGACGAGTACGATCGAATCGTGCTGGTTTGTACGCGGATCGGTAAAGCAGAAGGGAAAGAGAGCAGCAAAAAGGAAAAGGAGAAGGCGGACGGAAGGAAACGCACGCCGCAGCTCATCTACCTCGGGTCCGGCGAAGTCGAAGAGTACGTTGCGCGATTGAGCCGACTGCGGACCGAAATGCCTGTCGCTTACAAATATTACCTCGACCCGAAAGCGGGTTTCCAGGAAGTGATGACCGCGGCGGTCGAAGCCAGCGAACTCGACGATAAAAGCACCGGAGAAGCGCTCGTCAAGAACGCATGGGTGATCGCCAAACTGCGGATGGATCGATTGGCGAAATTCGACGAGGGGCAAGAAGCGGCGTCGCTGCCGGAACGACTCGGTGCCGAACCTGGCGACGCCGACGCGGCCTGGATCGTCGAACGGGTGGAATGGCTCGCCAGCCTCGAAGACAGTGCAAGTAAAGCCATTTTGAAGGAACTTCTGGGCAAGGTGACTGCGAAGGAGAAGCCGCAGTTCGGCGATGCGGCACCGGAGAAACCCAGCGACTTCAACAAGTTCAAGAAGCAACTCGACGAGCCGCTCCAGAATCTGTCGGTCGATGTGGCCCTGTTCGGGCGGATGACGACCGAGGCGGCGGCGTTCAAAGATGTCGAAGCTTGTCTCGAAGTCGCGCATGCGCTGTCGACCAACGCGATGGTTCGCGAAGTCGATTACTTCACCGCGATGGACGACGACCCCGATCAGAAGGGGCCGGGGGCGGCGCACATCGGCGAAAACCAGTTCACCAGCAATTGCTACTACAAATATTACTCGCTCGATTGGAACGCATTCGTCGGCCACCTGTCGGGGGGAAAGGCGGCGACTGCCAAATCGAAGGGCGAGGCCGAATCGCTCGCACGTCTGGCGGTTAAGGAACTGATTCGCGCCATCATAATGTCGGTCCCGTCCGGCAAAAAGAAGGGCCACGCGAACAACAACCTGCCCGATGCAGTTCTCGTCGAAGTGAAGCCGCGGAACATCCCCACTAACTACATGAACGCCTTTCTCACCCCGACGAAGTTCGCCGACGACAGCAACCCAATGGACGACAGCGTCAAGAAGCTCGGTCAGTACGCGGGCCAGATTGCGAAGAGTTACAGCGTGGAGGCTACGCGATTCTGGCACGATCAGCACGGCCGCAAGCTGCAATACTCGCCCGTTCCCAACGATGATGCGACCGAAGCGAAATCGCCGCCGAAGCCCGAGATCGTCGCGCCGTGCCTCGAAAGCATCGACGCGCTGATCGAGGACGTGCTGAAGGCCATTCCGAAGGTGGTGGCATGAACACGCTCTTCCTGCGGCTGGAGGGGCCGCTGCAATCGTGGGGCGTCTCCTCGCGGTTCGTCTACCGCGACACTGCCGATATGCCGAGCTTTTCGGGCGTCCACGGCCTCGTCTGCGCGGCGATGGGCCTCCGGCGCGACGTCGCGAACGCCCGGCTTGCGGACCTCGCGACGTTGCAGATGGGCGTGCGCATCGATCGCCCCGGCTTGAAAATGAGCGACTACCACACCGCCGGTGCCGGCATTGGCATGATGAGCGCGGCCGGGGTCGTCAAGAGGACGAGCACTACGGGCGAGATCGAAACGCACGTGATGCGAAAGGAATACCTCGCCGATGCGAGTTTCCTCGTCGTGCTACTGGGAGATGCGCAACGGATCGCCGAGATTTCGGCCGCCCTGCAAGACCCCGTGTGGCCGCCGTTCCTCGGTCGCAAATCGTGCCCGCCTTCGGTCCCCGTTTTCGATTCGGTCGGCGAATTCGCCGACGTGACCGCTGCGTTGCAATCGAAGCCGTGGCGACCGCGGCTAGGGTCCGTCGATGAGAAACCGGCGAAGTTGCGTGCCTTCATCCCGGCCTCTCCCAGCGACGGGGAGAGCGTGGCCGACGTGCCGACGTCGTTCACCCACCGCGTCTACCAGATGCGGAACGTGCAGGAGATCAAGTTGGAGGCGGAACCCGGCGACGCGCTTTATTCGGAAGTGCCAAGACCGGATCGGCGACCCGCGACGAAACTGCCGAAATGGGACGAGCGACGACGCGCCGCACTCGTGCGCGATCGTTCACTGTGCGTGTTCTGCAAAGAGCCTGCACGCGACGTCCACCACGTCACGTACGAAAACGCGGGGCACGAGCCGCCCGAAGATCTTCGCTCGGTGTGCCGACTTTGCCACGATGCGATGACGCTGTTGGAATACGCGGGCGGGTTCGGCACGGCCCGGATGGACCCGTTCGAATCGGCGAGTCGCGACGCGATCCTCGCCCAACGCAAAGCGATACTCAGAGATCGCGACCCGAACCGCCGCCACCGCGAACTTCGCAAGGAGGACGAATAATGTTCCTTTCTTACTTGCTCATCGACACCGCCGCGAACGCGGACCGCCCCCGCCCCGGCCGGAACTGGGTTCAAAATCCGTACCGCGTCCACCAGCGGTTGTGCATGGCGTTCCCGAGCGAGAAGCGGAAATGCGACGATCCGCATTTCCTCGACCCGTTCGTGCCGGACGATTTCCAGACGCTGGTCGACGGGCACGTTCACACCGTTCGCGATGCGGCGACGGGCTTCCTGTTCCGCATCGACGCGCTTCCGGCGACCAACCCGAGCCGCCACGTCGTCACGGTGCAGTCGGCGGTCGCCCCGAACTGGGACTATGCGTTCCACAACTCGCCCGAGTTTCTCGCCGCGAAGCCGAAGGTGTCGGAATCGACACCGAAGTACCGCGATGGGGACACGCTGCGGTTTCGTCTGCGGGCGAATCCGACGAAGCGCCTTCGCGCGACGTCAAAGCTCGCGACCGGTGTAACGATTCACGCGGAGTGGGCCGAAAAACGGGTTGGCTTATTCCATGAAGTCGAACAGCTCGCGTGGTTGAACCGCAAGGCACAAGTGAGCGGGTTTACAGTCGAGAAACTGGACAAGGCCGTGGCCGAAGGAACGCTCGACGCCTGGAAGACGACTTTTGAAGAGCCGGAAAAGAATCGCCGCCGTCTTCAAATGGCCTCCGCCTTGTTCGAAGGGCACCTCGTCGTGCGGGACGCCGAGGCGTTCCTCCGCACGCTACTTACAGGCATCGGCTCGGCAAAGGGGCTGGGTTTCGGGCTGCTCAGCGTGGCGGCGTGTTAACGATTTCACACGATCTTTGATAACTCACATGCATTTTTCCCCACTGTTGTGGGGGTGATTTTTCCTTTCCCCTTTACCCATCGCGAGGATTCCTCATGCGCACCCTGCACGAACTGCCGCCGTTTCGCGATCGCTGGAGCTACCTCTACCTCGAATGCGGCTTGCTCGATCAGACATCGAACGGCTTGCTATTCAGCAATGTTTTTCACACGGCCAACGTGCCGATTCACCAACTCAGTTTGGTGATGCTCGGCCCCGGCACGACCGTCACGCATGCGGCGGTCAAAGCCCTCGCGGGCAACAACTGCCTGCTCGCCTGGACGGGCACCGAAGGTGTTCGCTTCTACGCCCACAGTACCGGCGGCACGTTCTCGTCGCGTCGTCTCATCAATCAGGCCCGCATCGTGTCCGACGAAAAAACGCGAACCGAAGTCGCCGTCCGCTTGTACAAGAAGCGGTTCCCTAACGAGACATTCGGAGATGTCACAATCGAACAACTCCGCGGCATGGAAGGTTATCGCGTTCGCAAGGCGTACGAAGCTCTCGCCGAACGACACGGCATCAAATGGACGGGGAGGAATTACGATCAGGGAAACTGGGACGCGGCCAACCCCGCCAACCGCGCCTTGTCGGCGGCGAATGCGTGCCTCTACGGCGTTTGTCATGCCGCGATCGTCTCGGCCGGATACAGCGCGGGGTTGGGCTTCATCCACACCGGCAAGATGCTCTCGTTCGTTTACGATGTGGCTGACCTTTACAAGACCGAACTGACCGTCCCCGTGGCGTTCAAACAAGCCGCGACGGATCGGCACGATCTCGAACGCAAAGTCCGCGTGGCATGTCGCCAGGCGTTTCACGATTTCAAATTGATGGACAAGATCCTTCCTGACATCGCGGAGGTGCTCAATGCTGGTGATGATACTGGAGAAATCCCCGGTGAGCTTGAGGGGCGAGCTAACTCGATGGCTGCTCCAAATGCGACCGGGAGTGTTCGTGGGCAACCCGAGCAAACGGATCCGGGACGAACTGTGGACGAAAGCCCGCAAGAAGATCAAAGTGGGGGCCGTAACGCAACTGTGGACGACCCGTTCTGAACAGGGTTATGCCTATCGTCAGCACGGAATTTGCGACCAGATCCTCCTCGATTTCGAAGGCCTCGGCCTCGTTGCAAAATTGAGGAAGGAGAAGAAAAAGCCGCAAAAAGTGCCTCCGCTGTCAGATTCTGCTACCAGCATAACGACGTAAGTCTTGACTCTGTCGAATGATTGCATTGAATTCAAGGGACTGCATTCTCACGGTCCGACTTCCCCACGCACGTGGGGGTGAACCGTCGGTGAATCTGGATTTTCAAACAGCTACGGCGACTTCCCCACGCACGTGGGGGTGAACCGCGGAACGTCGTCACGATCTGGCGGTGGATCAGACTTCCCCACGCACGTGGGGGTGAACCGCCGTTATGGCCCTTCTAGGCACAAAATACGTAGACTTCCCCACGCACGTG
>JAYSYI010000593.1:0-9496 GCA_043727665.1 Limnoglobus sp.
CGATCCGCGACGCGATGGTGGTTTAACGGGAGGAACTGACATGCCGTCGCCATTCCCAGGGATGGACCCGTGGCTGGAACTGTCGGGGGTGTTTCCAGACTTGCACAACAGTCTGATCACGTATCTCCGCGAAGCGATCAATGCGGCGTTACCGGCTGGTTATGTGGCCACGACATCGAACCGCGTATGGATCGATACCGTGCTGCGTCGCGAACCGGATGTTTCCGTGTTCGGTGCAGATTCGCCACCCACAAATGGCTACCACGCTACGGAGCATTTTGCCGAAGCCGGTATGGTGGCCGTCGCGATTGATCCCATTTCGGAACCTTGGGAAGAGCCGTATCTAGAGATTGTTTCCAACGATGGCGACCGACTCGTTACCGCGATTGAAGTGTTGAGCTTGTCGAATAAAAAGCCTGGCGACTCTGGGCGATCGTCTTACTTGCAGAAGCAAAACGAGTTCCGCCGCGGCGGCGTGAACCTGGTGGAAATCGACTTGCTTCGCGGTGGGACGCATACGACGATCGTGTCGCTCGAACGCCTTCGAAAGTTAGTGCCCACGTACGATTACCACATTTGCGTGACGGCCGTGGGCGACCCAAGCCACTGCCAAGTGAAGGGATTTCGGATGATGGATCGCCTCCCCGCGATTCACGTGCCGCTCGATCCCGGAATTCGACCCGTGATTGTCGAATTGCAACCGATACTCGACCGCGTTTACGACACGGGGAAATATCGACGCCTCGCGAAGTACGATCGCAAAACACCCGAACCGGCACTGTCGCCCGAACACCAACAGTGGGCCGATAATATCTTGAAAGGGAACTCGTGAATAACCAACAATCGACGAATTTGCTGTTTGAAATTTCGCACGCGGGCCGGCGTACACACCGGTTGCCGAAGTGCGATGTCCACACGGATACGGCGATGTCCGCGCTGTTACCGCAAGACTATCTCGCGGCTGCGCCACCGCCATTACCGGAGCTGAGCGAAGTCGATCTCATTCGGCATTTCAATAATCTTTCGACGCGGAACATGTGCATCGACACGCACTTTTACCCGCTCGGTTCTTGCACCATGAAGTACAACCCGAAGCGGCACGAACGCCTCGCGGGCATTCCCGGTTTCGCCAATTTGCACCCGCTGCAACACGAAGACACGATTCAGGGAATGCTCGAATTGCTGTACGGTATACAGGAATATCTTTCGGAAATCTCGGGGCTATCGGCGGTGTCGTTGCAGCCGGCGGCGGGGGCACAGGGCGAACTGACCGCGTTGTTTGTGGCGGCGGCGTACTTCCGCGATCGCGGCGAAACGCAGCGCCGAAAGGTGCTCGCACCCGATTCCGCGCACGGCACCAACCCCGCCTCCGCGGCGCTCGCGGGCTTCGACACCGTCACCATCAAGAGCGGTGCGAACGGCCTCGTCGACCTCGACGACCTGAAATCGAAGGTTGGACCCGACACTGCCGCGTTCATGATCACGCAGCCGAATACTCTCGGGTTGTTCGAGAAACAGATCGCCACGATCACCGAGTTATTGCATTCGCACGGCGCGCTCGTGTATCTCGACGGCGCGAACATGAACGCCATCCTCGGCATCACGCGGCCTGGCGACTTCGGCGCGGATATGCAGCATTACAACGTCCATAAAACCTTCACCGGCCCACACGGTGGCGGCGGTCCCGGTAGCGGGCCGATTGCCGTTCGCGATTTCCTCGCGCCGTACCTGCCGTCGCCGATGGTGGTCAAGGACGGCAACCGTTACCGCCTCGATAATGATCGCCCACAAAGCATCGGTCGCGTACGCAGTTTCTTTGGCAACGTCGGCATCTTGTTCCGTGGCTATTGTTACATCCGCACGCTCGGGCCAGACGGACTAAAAACCGTCAGCGAACATGCCGTGCTGAACGCGAACTACCTGCGTGCCCGCATCGGCGAAGGCTACGAAATTCCGCACCCCGGCCCGTGTATGCACGAGTTCGTTGCCTCCGCACGGATGCTGCTTCGCGAGAAGAAAGTGAAGGCACTCGACCTCTGCAAACGGCTACTCGACTACGGCTATCACCCGCCAACGATGTACTTCCCGCTTGTCGTATCGGAAGCGCTGATGATGGAGCCAACCGAGACGGAAAGCAAAGAGACACTCGACGCCTTCGCCGATGTGATGCTCGCAATCCGCAACGAAGACCCAGAGGTATTGCGAACCGCCCCGCACACGCACCTCATCAGCCGCGCCGATGAAGTGAAAGCTGCAAAAGACCCCGTGCTGAAATGGGTCGCGAAGGCGTAAGCGATGCGAGCGGATAGTTCATCGAACAACTATCCACTCGCAACTCTCAACTATTCGCCACTACTACCGGCTTCGCCGATAGAACGGCAACGGCACGACCGTTGCGGGTATCGATGTGCCGCGGACGTCGATTGCGAGTGCGGTTCCGGGGGCGCGGAATTGCGGTGCGACGTAGCCCATTGCGATCGATTTCTCCAGGCCGGGCACGTAACTTCCGCTGGTGACGGTGCCGATCGGCGTGGTGCCTTTCAGGATGGTCGAACCTTCGCGGGCGGCGCGTTTGCCTTCGAGTTCGAGGCCGATGCGGATCGGGCGCGCGGGGTCGGCAGCGCGAATCGCATCGCGGCCGATGAAGTCACCTTTGTCCAGTTTTACCGCCCAACCGAGGCCCGCCTGCACGGGGTCGAGCGACTCGTTGAGTTCGTGGCCGTATAGCGGCATCGCGGCTTCGAGGCGTAGCGTATCGCGGGCACCCAGACCGCACGGAACCGCACCGAGGCGGATGAGATCGTCCCAAAGTGACACCGCATTGTCGTTCGGCACGACGAGTTCAAAACCATCTTCGCCTGTGTAACCCGTCCGGCCAATCACACACAGCAAACCGCGATATGGCACGACTCGGCCGTAATAATTCTTCAGCGCCGTCACGCTGGGCGGAAACAGTTCGCCGACCTTTGCGACCGCGTGTGGGCCTTGCACCGCGATCATCGTCGTGTCGGTCGTGTGATCGAGCACGGTAGCATTTCCCGCGTGTTGGCGGAACCACGCCACGATCTTGTCGCGGTTGCTGGCGTTGACGCAGACGCCGAAATGATCGGCGTGCCGCGTCACCAAAACATCGTCCAACAGGCCGCCGCGTTCGTTGCAAACGAGCGAGTAACGCACCTGCCCGACGCTCATAGTGCCGATCGCGTTCGTCGTCGTCGTTTCGAGTAACGACAACGCACCATCACCGTGGATGCTCAGGCGGCCCATATGGGAAATATCGAACAAACCCACGCCCCCGCGAACGGCTTTGTGCTCGGGAATGACGCCCGCATATTGCACCGGCATCGACCACCCGGCGAACGGCACCATCCGCGCGCCGTGCGAAACGTGCCAATCGAACAACGGTGTGCGCAAATCGGACATGCCAAATCTCGTGATTAAGTCATTAGCGCGGACGTCAGACACTTCTAGGCCCAGATAGGCTGCGCTTTTTGTTCTCATTCTTCAGCAATACGAATACTGACTCCAATAAACTCAAGTCTGGCCATTTTCGTTTTTTACTTCACAGCTTCGGCGCGTAGGTTTTGCAACATCTGTAAGAGATCTTGGTGTTTCTTGGCGTCGGGCGTGCCGTTGAGGGCGTGGCGGTAGACGCCGTTGGCGTCGAACACGGCGAGGTTGGGTTCGCCTTTTGTCAGGCCGAAATGTTGCGTCATGGTGTCCTCGAAGTCGAGCCACACGGGGGCGTCCGGCGCGTTCGCTTTCACCTGACCGCGAATGACGGTTCGCACCAATCCCGGTACTTTGCCGCAACAGGCCACGGGCACCACGATTAACTCCGGCGACGTCTGCCCGGCCTTCAAACCGGGTAGCGCCAGCACCGGTTGCTTCTGTGCTTCCGCTGGTTTTAGTCCCTTTGCGGTCGGGTGAAATTGCGTGTGGAGTTGCTCGCCGAGTTGCCGACACGCTTCCATTCCCTTGCGGTCGCCATACACTAACACGACAATGCGGCCGCGCAGCGACGACAGTTCGGGCTTGCCGTCGAACTGATCTTCGAACGCGAAGTTTACCGGTTTCGGCGCGGGTTCTTGGCCACACACTACGGCCGCTACGAGAACCACCGCGAACAGAGCGATTGCAATTTTCATGTGTACCCCCGCCGTCGACGAGATTCATTGGAGACGAGCCGGGCGACGGCCACGGCTAGAAAACAAGCCGTAAACCCCGCCACGGCGGCGAGGCACGGCAACGAGGCGATCAGTCCGCGACCTTGCCACGCCACGCCTTCGAGGCCGCGCATCGCCCACGTCGTCGGCATCGCCAGCGAAAGATCCCGCACCCAAGCGGGCAATAAGTACGATGGTAGCCACAGCCCGCCGATCATCGACACGCCCAAAATCACGAGAATGCAAACGCTGCGGGCGCGGGCTTCGGTTCCACCAACGGCGGCGACCATCAGCCCCGTGACAGCCGCGAGTGCGCTGATTGCCATTGCGAGAAACACGAAGCCGAACGCTGAACCATTGACCGTCACGCCGAAGATCAGGTTCCCCATGAGGAACGTGAAGCCGATCATGAGGAGTGCGATCGTTGCGGTGGCGAGGGCTTTTGCGAGCAGGATTTCAGTGAGCGATACGGGGGCGGAACGCATTCGCAGCCAGACACTGCGGTTGCGTTCGCGCAACAGCAGCAGCCCGCTTTCCATCCCCCAAAACAGCAGATATTGCAGAGTCATCCCGCAAAAACTGTGCGAGTACGGGTTGAACGCACTTCGTGCATCGCCGTTGATCGCGGTCGATTCACTTTGGAACGGAAGTGTCAGCGCGGCGTCCGCATCCGATATCATCGGCCCGAGGTTCGCCTTCGCGATGCACCGCAACACGACTTCGGTGACGACGCCCTCCGCCCACTGCGATTCCATCGTGCAAAGTGGGTTGTACAGCAGTTCCATTCGCGGGCGATCCCCTGCACGGCCCGGCGTCCATGTTGCCAGTGTCTCGAACGATTTCGGCAGCACGACGGCTACACCGGGACTGCGTTCGGCGACGAGTGTCAGCGCTTCGGCGCGCGAAACGATCCGTGCATCGACGCGGTCGCACGCCAACACGGCTTGCGCGAGTTGGGCCACGTACGGCGAGTCCGATTCGACGACGAGGAGGAGCGGTAACTTGACGGCGGTGCCGGTGGATTGCGGGCGGTCGAAGATGATGCCGAACGCCGACGCGAGCAGAACGGGCACGAGGAAGCACAAGATCGCGGCGCGACGGTCCGACCAGAACAGCGACCAGTCCTTCGCAGCGAGCACGGCAATTCGAGACAATTTCGGAGCGGGCATTCGGTGGATCCGGTGTTACGAGCGTGCGACGGCTTCGAGCCGACCGGGTGGCGTGCGGAACGTATCGAGCTGCATTCCCTCGGCGAGAACCAGCCCGAGCGCGCGGCCCAATTGTTCGTTGCCACTCGCGGACAACCGCACGCGATGGCCGACGATTTCCAGTTCGACATCCGGCCCGAGCCGCTGACGCAGCCCGCGTTCCACGTACTTCGGCAGCAGTTCGCCCAAGTGGCCGTACAGCACGGCGCGGCCATTGCTCGGCGTCCGCGTCAGTTCCGGAATCGTCCCGGAGGCAACGATTTTCCCCTTGTTCAGAAGCATCACGCGATCACAGCCGTACTCGGCTTCATCGTGGTGGTGCGTCGTGAGCAAGATCGCGTGGCCATCGTCGCGCAGGCGGTGCAAGTCTGCGAACAGCGCATCGCGGCTAGCCGGGTCGAGCGATGCGGTCGGTTCGTCGAGCAACAGGAGCGGCGGATCGTGCAGTAACGCCACGGCCATGTTCAGTCGTTGTTTCATGCCGCCGGAGAATGTGCCGACGCGGTCGCCAGAGCGTTCCAGCAAGCGAGCACGATCGAGCGAATACGCCACACGCGAATCGAGTTCGATCCCGGAAAGGCCGTAGAGTTGGCCGAAGAATTCGAGGTTACGCGATGCGGTCAGTTCATTGTAAAGTGCAGCGTCCTGCGGTACGAATCCGACCTTCGCGGCAAAGCGACACGCGTCTTGCGATCGCGATAAGCCATCGATCGTGACCGTCCCCGAATCCGCATCGAGATTCCCCGCCGCCGCCGCGAGTGTGGAGCTTTTCCCGGAGCCATTCGGCCCGAGCAGCCCGACAATTTCGCCGCGGTGAACGTCGAGCGACACGCCTTCGACGGCGGTCGTCGCACCATAACGAATCACGAGATCGCGAACGGACAGGGGCATAGTCGGCACCAGAGCACACGGAGTATGCATGACTGATACCCGACCCAGGAAACGGGGTCAACTGCGAGTCGTTTTACGTGCAACCCGCGCAAGTCGCCGCCTGTTTCTGCGTCTGACTTGCATTACTTTGCGGCTCGGGGAAATAATTTGCAGTCGGCGCGAACCTTCTCCGAACCTTGGCCGTCAGATAGGAACGATTACGAGAATTGCCGTAAATCTCGTTTCCGTTCGAGCGAAGAACGGGTAACATTTGGTATCAGCTACAAGCGTACCAACGAAAGACGTTCCTGGAACGTCTATTTGATGTCGGCTCCTTACCCTTACGTGTTTGAATCGAGTTCACCTGCGAGCGACCATATCGGTCACTCGCGAATCGTCTCCGCTGGAGGTTTGTGATGAAAGCCATGACCCTGCGAAACCGAATGCTTATGACCCTGACGGCTGGCAACGTAATGTTGTCGACCTCGGCGGGCCGCATCGGTACGCGGACCATGGCGGACATCATGCCTTTGGCGGAATCTCCCTTCCAGGGGTCACTTTCAGTGCCCCGACTTCCGAGCCTTAAACAGGTCGGATTGCAGCAGGAGGTTACAACCATGCGGTATGAACCGAACGCTGTGATCCCGACCGGTCGGGTCGGAAGTGTCTCTGGCAACCCCGCTCGTCGCGCTCTGAGTCTCAGTTATCGAAGTGCCAACTGGCATAGCGATAACCGTCACCAGGCGAGCCAGGCCTGTCCATCGTGGTCCATACGTTCCTTTGCCCGAATCGGTAGCGACTGCCAATCGCCCGACCGGAATCTGAGAACCGCGGACAGAAATCCGAATGCGTGGTACCCCATGACTTCGGCACGAACGACAAGCCCGGCAACGACAGCCGCAAAGTGAGGTCCGACACGGTCCAGTAACGCCATTGCATCGGTTAGATTTTCCCGCCTGCCGGCCACCGGTAGGCAGACATTCGACCGATCGATGGCGCAATCAGCCGTGTCATGACCGAGCCAGAGCTTTTAACAAAAACGATTTTTCAACTGCCAGAACGGCGTTGTTCGAACCACGGCTAGCCGCACGCGGTCCTGCGTTTCCATTTCGGAACGCCGTGCCAGATCGGTTGCCGCCTCGTTGCGATCCGGGAGCGGACGGGCACAGTTGTACCCAGTCGATCCTTCGTAGCGAAGCGGATTCCCCCACGTTCGTCGACACCTGAACGGCCATAACCGGACCCGCTGCGGATTCGATTCTGCACGGCTGCCTAGCATCGGCACTCCCCACTTACGATCCGGGGACGGCCACTACGCACGCACCGAAACGGGTCCGGTTCCGCACCGAAACAGGATCGGAACGGATTTCAAAATGAGCTGGACTGAAGTCGAGATACTGGTGGACAAGGCCAAGGTGGGCGACCGCGATGCGTACGGGGAACTCGTGATTCGCTTCCAAAACAGCGTTTTCGCGATGGCACTCGCTCGAGTTCGCGACCCCCTCGAGGCGCAAGAACTGGCGCAAGAAGTTTTCATTCACGCGATGCGGAAGATTCCGCAACTGCGCGATGCCCGGTGTTTCGCCGGCTGGTTGCGGCGGATCACAGCCCGGATGGCGATCAATCGGCTTACCCGCAAGGGTCCGATCTTCGGCACCGAGCCGGAATTCCTCGATGCGGTGCCCGGCGACGGGAAGGCACCCGACGAGCAACTCGAATTGGCGGAAGCCAAGGCGGGGTTGCACGTGGGGTTGAACGAACTGAAGCCGTTGGACCGCGAAACGCTCGAGGCGTTCTACCTGCGTGGCCGCAGCCTGAAGCAAATGAGCCGCGAGTTCGAGACCCCGATCGGCACGATCAAGCGTCGCTTGCACGTGGCCCGTTTGCGGTTGAAAGACGTGCTCGAAGGGCAAGAGTCCGACACGATCCCGAGCGAACTCGACGGCAAGCGAACGAAGCGAAAGGAACGGCTGGCGATGTCCGCCGTGTAATTTCCGCGCATGAACACCCTCAACTGAACCCCAGCGAGCCACGCTCGACTGGGGTTTTCTTCTTTGGATTCTCAGAGAATTACGCCTTCACCGCGCTTGGGTCCATGTACATCAACTCCCAGATGTGGCCATCGAGATCGCGGAAACTTTGGCCGTACATGAAGCCGAGATCCATCGGTTCTTTGAACGTCGAGCCACCGGCCGCGATCGCCTTTTGAATTTGTACATCGACTTCGCCGCGGCTTTCGCACGACAGGCAAATCAGCACTTCGGTCGCCGTCTTCGTGTCGCAGACTTCATTCGGCATGAAGGTCTTGAACCGCTCGTGCGTCATGAGCATCGAGTAGATGTCTTCGCTGATAATCATGCAAGTAGCCGATTCATCGGTGAATTGCGCATTGAACTTGTAACCGAGTGCTGTGAAGAAATTGACGGACTTCTTCAAGTCCGTCACGGATAGGTTCACGAAGATTTTGGTAGCCATTGCTGTTCCTAAAATTAGTGAGTGTTGCGTTGCGAAATTCAGACCGTTCGTAGTGGAATCAACTCGCGAATTCGTGCATCTCGCAAGTACAGGCCGCCCCATACCATCGTGCCGAAGAATACGGGGAAGAGAATCTCGAATGCCCCGTGCGAGAGCCGAACGTGCGTTTCGACCGCGCCGCCGAGGTAGCCCGTGAGTAGGATTGCGCCAAACATGGCGGTACGCGGAACGATGTACAAAACCGTACACATTATCAGCACGATGCCGAGTGGCACGATGACATTTTCCGGTATGCCGAGTGCTACGGTCGCCTCGACGACTTCGGCGGGCTTTACGAGTTTCATGACGCCATCGAGCAGGAAAAACAGTGCAGGAAGTCCGCTGAGAATTCGCCCCGCCCACAGGCGGCCGGTTGAAACGGTGTCGATCGGCATCTCACGATTCTCCTTGCGGGGCAGGTAAATTCTGCAGTTCCTCGATCGGCCGAATTTCGACGGTGCCTTTACGAGCGCCGGGAATGCGGCCCGCGATCTCGATTGCTTCATCGAGATTGTTGGCATGGATCAGATAGTAACCGCCGAGTTGTTCGCTCGTTTCCGCGAACGGGCCATCGGTGACGATTCGCTTCCCACTACGGATCCGAACGCTCGTCGCCATCGCTACCGATTGCAACGGCGAGGCACCAATGTACTGTCCCTTCACGTGCAGTTGACGACACAACTCAACCGACTCCGTCATACAGTCTTCTCGTTCGCCGGCGGCGTAGGCGTTTTCGTT
>JAYSYI010000594.1:0-3122 GCA_043727665.1 Limnoglobus sp.
ACCGGAGCGGGTTCCATCGTCGTCGAGTCCAGTCAGGCGGGCAATGGCAACTTCAATCCTGCGGTCAGCGTGCGCCAAACGTTCACAATCGACAAACTCGCACAGTCGATCGCGTTCGCACCGTTGACGCCCGTGAGATTCTCTGCCGGACGCACGGTGCCGTTAGTGGCAACAGGCGGTGCGTCGGGAGTCGCAGTGGTGTTTACCGTGGTGAGCGGGCCGGGGACGGTTTCCGGCAACATGCTGACGGTGACAGGCGATGGCACCATCGTGGTGCAGGCCAATCAACTGGGTAACGCCAACTACACCTCAGCGGCCTCTGTATCGCAAAGTCTCTCCGTCACGCGGCCGACCGAATCGCTCGTCGGCGCGCCGCAGTTTGCGGTCGGTTCCGATGCAGGTGGCAGCAACGTGACGCTGTACAACCCGGACAAATCCGTGCGGTTCAGCGTGACCGCGTTCTCCGGCTTCACCGGTGGTGTTCGCACCGCAAGCGCCGACTTCAACCGCGATGGCGTTGCCGATATCATCGTCGGATCGGGACCAGGGCAACCGACGCAAGTTCGCATTTTGGACGGCAAAACGCTCGCGGAACTGTTCAGCATCGCGCCGTTCGAAGCCTCGTTCACGGGTGGCGTCTATGTCTCCGCCGGCGATGTCACGGGCGACGGCATCCCGGACTTGGCGATCACACCCGATGAGGGCGGCGGACCTCGGGTCGATATTTACAGCGGGGCGGTCGGCTTCCCGAAGGTGATCGGATTCTTCGGGATCGACGATACCAATTTCCGTGGCGGGGCACGCTCGACCATCGCGGATATGACCGGCGATGGCGTGGCCGACTTGATCGTGGTCGCCGGCTTCGGCGGCGGGCCACGCGTCGCGGCGTTCGATGGCAAGTCGCTTACCGGCACGCCCGTGAAAATCTTCGGCGACTTCTTCGCCTTCGAACAAGCGTTACGCAACGGCATCTTTGTAACGGCGGGCGACATCAACGGCGACGGCTTCGCCGACCTGATCGCGGGCGGCGGCCCCGGCGGCGGCCCGCGCGTGCTGGCCTTCGACGGCAAGAGTTTGTTGAACAACGAATACGTGAACCTCGCCAACTTCTTCGGCGGAAACGTCGATAGTCGCGGTGGCATTCGCGTCGCAGTGAAAGACCTCGACGGCGACACGAAAGCCGACCTCGTCGTCGGCTCCGGCGCAGGTGCCGGTAGCCGCGTAACGGGCTACCTCGGTAAGAACATCGCCGCGAGCGGCACGCCAACCGCCGAGTTCGACTTCGACGCACTCGCCGGATTCACCGGCGGCGTGTTTGTCGGATAACGCGGAAGTGGCGAGTGGTGAGTGATGAGTGGTGAGACAAGAAGTCATAACTCATCACTCGCCACTCGCCACTACCGAAGCACTCGCCACTACCCTGAGCGATTCCTACCTTTGCTAGAGGCGATTTCCTCTCACTGCGAGTGACCCTCTCATGCCTGCGTTTTTCCCCGATATCCCGAACATCCCCTTCGAAGGGCCGGATAGCAAGAACCCGCTGGCGTTCCGCCATTACAACGCCAGCGAGATCGTCGACGGCAAGACGATGAAGGATCACCTTCGCTTCGCGGTCTGCTACTGGCACACGATTTGTGGCACCGGTGCGGACCCGTTCGGCCCCGGTTGTGCCGAGCGACCGTGGGACGATATGGGCGGTTCGCCGGTCGAAGTCGCACTGCGCCGCGTCGATGTGATGTTCGAATTGGTGTCCAAACTCGGTGCGCCGTATTACTGTTGGCACGATCGTGATGTCGCCCCCGAAGGCAAAGACCTCGCCGAGACGAACGCGATATTCGACACGATTGCTGCGAAACTCAAGCTCAAACAAGCCGAAACGGGTATCCAGCTACTCTGGGGCACCGCGAACTTGTTCAGCAACAAGCGGTTCGTCCACGGCGCATCGACGAGTTGCAACGCCGACGTATTTGCCTACGCGGGGGCGCAAGTCAAGAAGGCGCTCGAAGTGACGAAGGAACTCGGCGGCACGAACTATGTGTTTTGGGGCGGACGCGAAGGCTACCACAACCTGCACAACACGGACCTACGCCGCGAGTTCGACCACCTCGCGAAGTTCCTACACCTCGCGGTCGAGCACAAGAAAAAGATCGGCTTCACGGGGCAGTTCCTCATCGAGCCGAAGCCGAAGGAACCGACGACGCACCAATACGACAGCGATTGTGCCGCGTGCATGGCGTTCCTGAAAACGTACGGCCTGGACAAAGACTTCCAGTTCAACATCGAGACGAACCACGCCACGCTCGCCGGGCACACCATGGCGCACGAACTCACGTACGCCAGCAGTTACGGGATGCTCGGCAGCATCGACGCCAACCGCGGCGACGAACTCATCGGCTGGGATACCGACCAGTTCCCGACGAACCTGTACCAAACGGCGCAAGTGATGCTCGCGGTGCTGAACCAGGGCGGCCTCGGTAAAGGCGGCCTGAACTTCGACGCGAAAGTGCGCCGAGAAAGCTTCGAGCCGGACGATCTGTTCCACGCGCACATCGGCGGGATGGACGCCTTCGCATACGGGCTGAAGATCGCCGCCGCGATCCGCAAAGACGGCTTCTTGAAGTCGTTCGTGAAAGAGCGTTACGCGAGTTGGGACAGCGGCATCGGTGCAGAGATCGAGAGCGGCAAAGCCAACTTCACTTCGCTCGAAGCCTACATGCTCAAGAAGGGCAACCCCGACAAGAACCGCTCCGGCCGCCAGGAAATGCTCGAGAATTACTTCAACCGATTCATCAAATAACACCTCGTGTGCCCTCAGTTCCTGTGTAGAAACTTACACAGGAACTTCATGTACGCTTCACCTGTTCTTATTGCAATCGAGATACAGTAGTGGCAACTACACTACTGAGGTCTCGTTATGAAACGTCGGGGATTTACTCTCATCGAGTTGCTGGTAGTGATCGCGATTATTGCGATTCTGATCGGGTTACTGTCACCCGCCGTGCAGAAGGTTCGCGAAGCGGCGGCCCGCATCAAATGCACGAGCAATTTGAAGCAACTCGCGCTCGCTTGCCACAACTACGAAAGCGCCTACGGCGGCTTCCCCGACAACGGTAAGACCAAGA
>JAYSYI010000595.1:0-3116 GCA_043727665.1 Limnoglobus sp.
CGCACGTAACCCGGCCCGTCGGCCACCGACGACTTCGCCATTTGCGAACGCAAGCCCGCACGGATCTCCGCGAGCCATTCGCGGTTCGAACTCCAGACTTTCGCGAGTTCGATCAGGTTCGACGGACTATCTGCAATGAACTCGGATAGGCCGATGTGCGTGAGGATACTTGCACCTTGCCTCGAAACATAGCTCGCTCCCGCAATCGTCAGCGTCGGCACGCCCATCCAAAGTGCATCGCACGTTGTCACGCCACCGTTATAGGGGAACGGGTCGAGCGCGAGATCGATCATCGAATAGGCTTCGAAATAATCTTTACGGGGCAGGCGAAACACGAGTTCAACGCGGTCGTGCTCGACGCCTTTCGCCGCAAATTGCTCGATCAACCGCTTTGCGGCTGCCTGCGATTGCCCCGTCAACAACACGAGCCGCGACGAGGGCACTTCGAACAGAATCTTCGCCCATGTCGCCAGACATTCATCCGAAATCTTCGCGGCGTTATTCAAACAACCGAAGGTGAACGTCGTGCGATCCGCAGATGGTAATGGCGCGACCGGCGGCGCATCGGAAGGCGGGTGATATGCCCATGCGAGGCCATCGAGCCGCAAGAGCCGTTCGACGTAAAACGGCTCAGTGTGGCCGATTGGGTCGGAGATTTCATCGGTGATACGGTAATCGACGGCTGGCAAACCGGTGGTGTTCGGGTAGCCGAACAGCGTCGCCTGTATCGGTGCGGGCCGATGCGCCATCGCGAGCAAACGGTTACCTGCGGTGTGCCCGCTGAGGTCGATGAGCACGTCAATTTTGTCCGAACGAATCTGGTTCGCGAGTTGCTCGTCGTTCATGCCGGGAATGGCACGCCAACGGTCGGCCCTCTTTTGCAAAAACAGCGTTTTATCGTCGGGGCGTGCGACTTGCGCGTAAGCGGTCACGTGGAACTGCGCGCGGTCGTGGTTCGTTAAAAGTAGCTCGATAAAACCGGCAACCGTGTGCGCGCGAAAGTCTCCCGAAAGATACCCGATATGCAGGCGACGGTTCGGGTTGGCATCGACGATCGTGGGCGAAGCGGGCGTTTCACCGGGCGCGAATAGCAGTCCCCAGTGAAGGTGTTCGCGGGCCACTTCTTGCGGCGAAAGATGCGATGTGTAATTTAGCGTCAGCAACAAATTGCTCTGAATCGCAGCAGCATTCGGTCGAATCTCGACCGACTTTCGTAGTGCTTCGATCGCTTCATCCGCGCGGCCTTGTTCGGTCAGATTCGTGCCGAGGTTGCTCCATGCATCGGCGTAATTCTGGTTGATACGCACCGCTTCCCGATAGTGTGCGGTGGCATCGTCTTTTTTACCGAGGGCTTCGTATGCCAGCGCCAGCGTGTTGTGGGCGTCGGCATATTCGGGGTTTAACCCGATGGCCCGGTGCAACAGTTCCACCGCCTCGTTCGGTCGCCCGCCGTTGGCGATGGCTAGCCCGAGGTTGTTCAAACCGCGTGGGTCGTTCGGTTTCAGTGCGACATAACGGCGAAACTGCTCGATGCCCTCGGTGATCTGCCCCGAACGCAACAACACGTCGCCGAGGCGGTTGTAGGCGTCAGAATGTTGCGGTTCGATACCGATTGTTTGTCGGAACGATTCCGCAGCTGCAGTAAGATCGCCGATTGCGGTATATGCCAATCCCATGTTGAAGTGCGAGCTTGAATGGTTGGCATTGCCACGTAAGCACGAAGTATACTCGGCAATCGCTTCGCGATATTGCCCAACACGCCGATAGAGGTTACCGAAGTTGTAGTGCGCATCGGGGTAGCCAGGGCTGGCGGCCAGGCACATCGCGTAACATTGGGCGGCATCGTCGAGTTTATCCTGCCGTACGAGCACCGCACCGAGGTTGCAAAGCGTAGCCGAGTGGTTCGGCAACTTCAGCAAAATCGAACGATACATTCGCTCGGCTGCGGGGAGATCCCCGGCCTGATGCAACTCGACGGCAGCGGCGAACACCTGGGTAATGTCGGCCACGGGTCACCTCGCAAAACGGTACGGGTGGCGTAAAAAAACCCGGCACCGGGCCGGGTTACAGAAATTCGAACGACAACCTCGGAAAGCCATTACTCGCCGACGTAGGCCAGCAAACCGATGAATCGCGCACGCTTCACGGCGGCAGACACCGCACGTTGATACGTCGCACACAGCCCGCTTCGCTTACGGCTGAACATCTTCCCTTGGCCGCTGACCATCTTCTTCAGCGAAGAGACGTCCTTGAAGTCCACGAACGCCGGGCGTGGGCATCCTTCCTTCGTACAAAACCGACAGCGGGTTCGCCCCTTGTTGCTCGACGTCTTCCGAATCATCGCTCCCACCTGTCTTCGCATCGTGTGTAAGTCGTTTGCCCCAAATTTTCGGGAAACCTTAATGTAGTTAACCGTGAATACGTGGCAAGGCAAAAAATAACAGCGACCCCGGATTTCCTGGGTCGCTGTGTGTGTTTCAACAGTCGATTTACTTCTTCGTGTTTCGGTTCCTGCGGATTTCGGCGGCACGGTCGTAACCGTCTGCGAGTGCTCCGCGAGCGTGTTCCCACGGTAGCGGCGGTGGCACGGCTTGGTTTTCGTACTCGTTCTGCAAGCCGGTTTCGATTTCCGCGAAGCTCTTGCCGACGTTACTCGATTCGGCTTTGGCCCCGTGGCGATACACCGGCTGAAAAGTATCGTAGTCGCCGTTTTGTGCGTAATCGCGTGTCTCGAATTCATCGCGAAGGTAACTGTCTTCGGATGTCGGGTCGATGTACTCGCCCGCTTCCTTGCCCGCATACCCGCCCGCAACGCCACCGATGATCGCACCGGCCACGGCACCGATTGGCCCCGCCAGAAGGCCCGCTGCGAACCCCGTTGCCGCACCGCCGAGTGCCGCGCCCACGCCGGTTTCAATCGGGTGTGCACCGGGCTTCCCGGAAATCGGATCGAGGTTGCCCGGACCCATCGGCGGAAGGTCGAGCGTCTTCTTCGGTTCGGTCATACTCGCCATAGCAAACCTCTCAAAAGTGTCTGCCCGTCACGGTGGGAAGCAGGATCCCGCATGAGAGCATCACAAACAAATGCACTCCCCGTGCCAACTGGAACGGAAATT
>JAYSYI010000596.1:0-3104 GCA_043727665.1 Limnoglobus sp.
CATGTACGAACTCTTCGAGCATACGGCGGATCTGGGGTTGCGGGTTCGCGCGGCGGACCTCGACACGCTGTTTGCCGAGGCGGCGGCGTGTTTGTTTACGGCGGCGGTCGAGGACTTGCAAACCGTTCGCCCGACGCAATCGGTTTCGATCGAGATCGAAGCCGACGATCTCGCATTTCTGCTATTCGATTGGCTGCGTGCGTTGCTCATGCGGTACGATGCCGATGCGATGTTGTTCTCCGCGTTCGACGTAAAAATCGACGGAAATCATCTGAAAGCGATCGCACGGGGCGAACCTACCGACCTCGCGCGGCACTCTCTCACGCATGAAGTGAAGGCGATCACCTATCACGAGTTGAAAGTCGAACCGTGCGACGGCGGCTGGCTCGCCGAAGTGATCGTCGACATTTAAGGGAAGGTCGCAACGATGAAAGGTTCCTTTACTGGACCGCTCGAACAGGTCGATTCGTGTTGCTACCGCATCCCGAAATCGTACCGCAAAGACATGCTCGTCGATGGGCTGATTTTCGCGAACGAAAAGCTCATCGAAGCGATTCGCCGCGATCAGGCTCCGGACCAGGTGGCGAACGTCGCGACTCTGCCGGGCATTCAGGGCGCGAGCTTGGCGATGCCGGACATCCACTGGGGCTACGGCTTCTGCATCGGCGGCGTCTGCGCCACCGACCCCGCCGAAGGCGGCGTCATATCACCGGGCGGTGTTGGCTACGATATTAATTGCCTTCCCGGCGATACTCCGGTTCGTTTCCAGCACGGTTACACCAAACGCATTTCGGAAATCGACACGCCTGCGGCTGATCTCGAACTGGACTGTCTCGACGCACAAACGGATCGATTGACCACCACGAAAGTCGAAGGATGGTTTGGCCAGAAGCCGAAATCGCCGGTTCTGGAACTCATCTGCGAATCGGGTGACCGCGTCCGTGCTACGGCGGATCATCCGTTCTGGACGCCGACGGGTATGCAAACGCTCGGCTCGCTTCGCGTCGGAGATTGCGTGGCGGCTTCGCCCTTCGATGGCGTGCCGTACGAACTGCCACCGGATCGCGTCATCGTTTCCGAAGCAGACATCGTCGGCAAATTGTCGGCCCGCGGCATCGGTGGAAACCGCGTCGAGCAAGTCTTGAACTACCTCCGCAAACGCAACTTGTCGTCGATCTCGTATCGCTCAGTCGCGTTCCCATATTTGTGCAAAATCGTCGGCTTCGTGTTGGGCGATGGCTCGCTGAACTTTGCGAAAAAGTCTGGCAAAGGTACGGTCAGTTTCTACGGGAAACGCGACGACCTCGAAGCGATTCAGGTCGATCTGGCCAGCATTGATGTTCATTGCTCGAAGGACTATCCGCGCGAACGCGACCACCGCATTTACAACGGCTACGCGGAATACGACTTCGTTCACGTCGAGGAACACAACAAAGTTGTTAGCACGGCATTCGCAGTTCTGCTCGAGTGTCTCGGCGTGCCGGTCGGGAACAAAGCGGGGCAATCGTACCCGTTGCCCGTGTGGTTGCCCGATGCGCCGCGTTGGCAGAAGCGGTTGTTCCTGTCGGCGATTTTCGGCGCGGAACTGACAACACCCGCAACGGTGCCCGGCCACGGCACAGTCTTTACCGCCCCGACACTGACGATGAGTAAACGCCCCGATCATGCGGCATCGGCGCGGCAATTCCTCGAAGGACTCGCAGGAATGTTGGAGTCGTTCGGCGTTTGCATTCAATCGATCTGCGATGGGCCGATTCGCGTCGCTCCCGGCAAACCCGCCACGATGCGATTGAAGCTGATCGTATCGTCGACGTCGAACAGCCTCTTGAATCTCTGGGGCAAAGTCGGCTTCTCGTACAACAGCGAACGATCCGGATTGGCGGCACTCGCCGTGCAATATTTGAAGCTCAAAAACCAGATGATCGCGAAGCGAGAGTCTGCGATTGTCTCAGCACGCATGATGGCCCAAAACGGGAAACCCCCTGCTGAAATTTACGCCTCGCTGGTTAGTCCATTCGTGAATCGCCGATTCCTGGAACGCTCGCTTTACGAAGATCGTGCGACGAGTTGCCGTGTGCCCCGTGAGTTTGCCACCTTTGCGCAATACTGCGCAAAAGCATCCGCCAGTGTCGTGCCGAATGGCGTTGTATGGGAGCGGATCGCCGCGACACAAACGACCGATCACGTTGGCCTCGTTTACGATTTCACGGTGCAACATCGCGACCATAACTTCGTCGCGGGTGGCTTCATCGTCTCGAATTGCGGCGTACGCCTCGTGAAAACCAACCTGTTCCTGCACGATGTCAAGCGGCACATTCGCGAACTCATGAAGGGCCTGTTCCACACGATACCGGCGGGCGTGGGCAAGAGCGGTAAGTACAAGTTCGACGAAGTCGACACGCGCCGACTGATGGGCGAAGGGCCGCGTTTCGTCATCGATCGGGGCCTCGGTGCCGAGCGCGATTTGACGAACACCGAAGCCAACGGACACATTGCCGACGCCGACCCGCACGAGGTGACCGACCATGCCGTGAAGCGTGGCAGCCAACAGTGTGGCACACTCGGCAGCGGTAATCACTTCATGGAAGTGCAAGTCGTCGATAATATTTTCGATGCCGACGTTGCGAAAGTCTTCGGCCTCGAACTGAACCAGGTCTGCGTGATGATCCACTCCGGTTCGCGCGGGTTGGGCTATCAGGTTTGCGACGATGCGCTCGCTGCTTTTCGCAACGTCGACAAGAAATACGGCATCGTGTTACCGGACCGCCAACTTGCCTGCGCACCCGCCGATAGCCCCGAAGGCCGCAAGTACATCGCCGCGATGCGTGCCGCCGCAAACTACGGCTTCTGCAACCGCCAACTGCTGATGCACCAGGCCCGCGAAGTCTTCGCCGACTACTTTGGCCGGTCGTGGGAAGACCTCGGAATGGAACTCCTTTACGACGTCGCACACAACATTGCGAAGTTCGAAGAGCACGTTGTGAGTGGCAAGCGGAAGATGGTCTGGGTTCACCGCAAGGGCGCGACGCGGGCATTCCCGGCGGGGCACATCGAGGTGCCGGAGCAGTATCGTGCGGTCGGGCAACCGGTGATTATCCCCGGCG
>JAYSYI010000597.1:0-9434 GCA_043727665.1 Limnoglobus sp.
GCGGGCATGGATATTTTCCGCATTTTCGACGCGTGCAACTGGATGCCGAACCTGCGGCTAGCGATCGATGCGGTACGCGAAACGGACGGAATTGCCGAGGCCGCGATCTGCTACACGGGCGATATTCTCGACCCGAAACGCGACAAGTACACGCTGAATTACTTCGTGTCACTCGCGAAGGAACTCGTCAAAGCCGGTACGCATATTCTGGCGATCAAGGACATGGCGGGGCTGCTGAAGCCATATGCAGCGAAAAAGTTGGTGAAAGCGTTGCGTGCAGAGATCGACGTGCCGATCCATTTTCACACGCACGATTCGGCGGGCGGGCAGATCGCGTCGTACCTCATGGCCGCCGACGAGGGCGTGGACATCGTCGATTGCGCGTTCGCGCCGATGTCCGGCGTGACGGCGCAACCGAGCCTGAATGCACTCGTCGAGAGTATGCGTTACCTCGACCGCGACACCGGGCTGTCATTCGATGACCTTCAGAAGACGGCGCTCTATTGGGAAGAAGTGCGGCGCTACTACGCACCGTTCGAGGCGGGGCAGTTGGCCGCGACCGCCGACGTGTATTTGCACGAAATGCCGGGCGGGCAGGCGACGAACCTGATGCAGCAAGCGAAGTCGCTCGGCCTCGGGGATCGCTGGCCGGACGTGTGTCGAATGTATGCATCCGTGAACGCGATGTTCGGCGACATCGTGAAGGTGACGCCGACCTCGAAGGTCGTCGGCGATATGGCGCTGTTCATGCTTTCGAACAACATTACGCCCACCGATGTGCTCGCAGGCAAACGCGAAATTTCCTTCCCCGAATCGGTTCGCGAATTCTTCCAAGGGTACCTCGGCCAACCGCCCGGCGGCTTCCCAAAGGAACTCCAGGCTCGCGTGCTCCGCGGCGAAAAACCGCTGACCGAACGCGCCGGTGCGAGCCTCGCCCCCGCCGACTTCGAAGCCGCCAGCAAGATCCTCGAACCGAAGCTGCAACGCAAGCCGACGGGGCAGGATATTTCCTCGCATTTGCTGTATACGAAGGTATTTGCGGACTTTATCGACCACCTGAACACGTACTCCGATGTCAGCGTGTTGCCGACGCCGACGTTCTTCTTCGGGATGCAAAAGGGCGAAGAAGTCAGCGTCGAAATCGAACCCGGCAAGACACTGATTATCAAGTTCCTGACCGTGGGCGATCCACAAATCGACGGCAAACGCACCGTGTTTTTCGAACTCAACGGCCAGCCGCGCGAAGTGCTGATTTACGATCAAAGCCTCACCGGGACCGCCATCCAGACGCGCAAGAAGGCGGAGGTCGGCAACCCGAAACACGTTGCCGCGCCGATGCCCGGTTCGGTAGTCGCCGTGCTAGTCGAAGCCGGTGAGCCAGTCGTCGCCGGGCAGAAGCTGTTGATGATGGAAGCGATGAAAATGCAAACGACACTATACGCCGAACGCACGGCAAAAGTCGCCGAGGTGCTCATCAAACCCGGAACGCAAGTCGAAGGCGGCGACTTGCTGATTCGCTTCGAGGATTAGCGTGGAAGTGATAAGCGGCATAGCATTGGCGTGCCGCGATCACTTTATGTCTCGGAGCGACTCAAGTACTTTTTTTCGCGTTTTCTCCACGTCCATTTCTACGACGGGTTTGTCGCGCAAGTCGTTCTTGGTCAGTCTTGTGATCGCGTTGATCGCATGATACACGGTGTGCTTCTTTGGATCGCCAGCCATGGCGTCTCGGAGCGTTGGCAAAGCGGCAGCGTCGCCAACGACGCCTACCATAACGATGGCCCGCTCGTTCACCCACCAATAAAACTCGGCCTTGTGATGTTTTTCCCAGTGTCACACGAACCTCTCGCTCGCCCAAGTGCGGTCGGCCGCAGTCAGCGCATACTCTTTAAATTCAAGCTTTTCCATCGCCTCGCGGACCAATTCTACGGCGATTTGTGGCTTTTTGTATTTCACCATATCTGGACTGCTCTGATAGCCAGCCCAATCGAGGTCGATCGGTGTTTTCTTGCCGTGTGTGAGTCGGGCCTGCTCCCAAAAATCTGAACTCGAGCGAAATGCAGTTGTGTTATCGACTTCCTTCACAATCGCGGCACTGACGGTGGCCATTTCCTTTAACAACGCGACGTACGCTTCGGTTGTCATCCGAGCGAGTGTGACCTTCACCGGTGCATTGTCCGGCGGCCACTTCGAGGCATACGTCGCAAACTCCTCCTCGTACTGGATCGACAGTACATCGATCCCGTTCTTATCCGGTTGGAAACGTATCCAGCCGAGAGTGAACCCGTGCCCGTACCCGTCACCGATTTCCAGTTCGCTAGTCGGGTCGAAGGTCGATACGTCTCCCCAAGTGGCTGCGGTGTATTTACTTGCGAATCGCTTGCGAACCAAATCCGCAGTGTCATCGGCGGCCATCGCCGGTGCAGCAATCAGGATCGCTAAGCCAACGTAAAATCCGCGCATGATGGCTCCATACTCGAAGAAAGCGTAGCCAATTTTACCACCAACGGGGTTAAATCCCACAGCCCAGGATTAGACGCTTCTTCGTCCCCTAAGCCGCCGTGTCTGTTTTGAGTCTATTTCCGCAGGATTGGCACTTCGCAGAACGTCAGGGCTGCGATGCCGTTCTCGCCGCGGAGCAGTTTCTCTTGGCTCCATGACGCGCTGTCGAGGTATGTCAGCGATTTCGCACTCGATGCTGCGTGGAGTTTCAACGTGAGCGTTTTGCCCTTCACGGAACCCGCTGCGACTTTGCCCTTTTCACCATCGAGTGTAAATTCGCTCGTCAATTTTGCTTCCCACTTCACTGGCTGATCGAATTCCATTCCGAGTTCATCTTGCTTGTCGCTAGTAAAGTACAACCGCAAAAGGTTCGGCGCGGTGATCGACGTCTCGCTCTTTTTTGCATAGATGTCGCGTTGCACGAGCGGGGCGATGAGCTTGGCGATCTCGGCGTAGCCTTCGATCGGGAAGTGACAGCCACCGGGCGGTTGGATGCCGAGCGTGGACATTACGCTTAACTTCGAGAAGAGTTTCGGCAAGTTCCGTTGCACTTCCCGCAGCCGATTGTCGGAGCCGTTGATGCCCATCGAACACGACTTCGGCCAAATCTGGAAGACGTAATAATGTTGGATGTTCGGGTAATCGCTCTTCCAGGCGGCTGCCATGTCGACGAAGTACTGTTGGTAGGTCTCGTAGCCATAACCGCCGGTGGGGCCATCGCTGCCCTGATCGTTCTCGCCCTGGTGCCACAGCACGGCACGAATGCCGTGCGTAAGCCTCGCCTGTTGGATGCGGTAAAGTATGCGGCCGTAGATTGTCGTCACATCGGTGGGGTTGGCGTGGTTCCGCTGGTGAACGTCGATTCGCGAACCGCCGACCGCACCGTTGATGATGCAGATCGGCACACTTTGGCTTTCAATCAAGCGTTTTGCCAACTCCATGCCCCACGCACCGATCTGGAACTGCCCGCCCGTTCGACTGCGAACGACGGCGTTGCCCCAGCGAGTCAGCCGGGCTTTCGGATCGCTGGACGTGCTACCAAAACTGCGAATCCACTCGTTCTGGTAGTTTGCATCGGCGGGGCCAAACGCAGTCGCTTCCGCGTTCGATTGCCCGTCGATGAGATAGGCATCACCACAAACAATATTCGATACGGTCTCAAGCACCTTCTTCACACCGAGCCGCTGCGATACAAGCTCGACTTTGTACTTGCAGAGCCTTGCGCTAAGCTTCAACGAGAGCGAATACGACATGTCGGCGAGCGGTTTTGCCGGTGTTTCGCCGATGAATTTATCGTCGGCATAGAGCTTGAGCAACACGACTTCAGCAGGCTCGGTGAGCGTGCCGTTGTAGTGCAATGTGCCTTCGTTCTTGTCGTCGCGCGGGTAGAACTGGCCGTCTTCGGGCTTCTCGTCTTTCTCCGGTTTGCGAATGAGCCAGGAGTCTGTCGCCGGTTCTGTCACCGCAATCGTCGCGGTTTGCACCGTCGGCTTCCCGCCGTTATCGATGGCGACGCGCACCGTCAGCGTGCCGCTATTGTGTGCCCGGTTGAGGACGAGTTTGCCGGGTAACACTTCCTTAGCAACGGCAATGTTCAGCACGGTCCAAACATAGTTCAGCGTACCAGCCCCGCTGGCTTGCATCGCGTCCAAATTCGTGATTTTTGGCACGATCTCGATTCGGTCGCGGGCGTTCCAGGTTGCGGGTACTTGTAGTTGGAACAGCGGCTCGGGAATTGCTTCTTGTATCGTAATCGCGATCGCTTTGGACTTCACTTCGTTGGCATAAACCGCTTGAAATCGCAGCGAAAGCGTTTGATTGCCACCCACGCGACCCGCATCGAACGCGTATGCCAAACGATCCGTTGCGACGAGGCTTTCGACGCCGTCCCGCGTCGCGTACCAGGATACTTTCTGCGCCCCGCCTGCCTTCGCGGTAAGCGTAAGGCTCTTGCCCTCGGCCACCGTGACTTGCGTCTGCGAAACCGAAAAATCGTTGCCCGTTTGAACCGGCGAACCGACGAGCGTTTGCAACGGCTTCTGGTTCTCGAACTGGAGGCGAATCCACTCGGCGGAGCGTGTGACTTGTGAGATGCGCACTTCGTCGATGTCGCCAACGAAGTCGTAATTGTTGTACCATCCACCGATCCACAATCGCGCCGGGTTTTTGATATCCAGCATCGGCGTGGCGGTCGTGTCCAGTTGGCCGTTGATGTAGATCTTACCTTCGCCACGGTTGTATGTGTGCGCAACGTGGACCCACTCGCTCATCGGGATTTTCACTTTGCCATCGACGTCCGAGAAGTTGCTATCGATGTGAATGTGAGGTGGGCTGCGAAGCTGCATCCGGATTTTGCCGCCACGCCCGCCGGCTTCGTTGCCCCAGCCGATAATCGTCGTGTTCGTCTTCTCGGCACGGAACCAACCTTCGGTGCTGTGCGCTGCGGAACCGACGGGAAAGTTCGCGATTTTCTCGCCTCCGGCGATGCCTTTCATACCGGGGAAGTGCCGGGCTTGACCGACGATTCCGGGCGTGGGCACGGTGCCGGTATCCTTCGATTCGAGCGTGCCGACTTCGTCTTTTATCGTCTCGTTCATGTGCCAAACGCTGAGGTAACCGTTCGTATCGTCGAACACCGCTTTGCCATTGGATTCACTCTTCGCGTCGGCGTTGCCCCAGTGCAGCCTGATCTCTTGCCGTTCGTTGCCCGCGATCTTGGGGATGCGAATCCAGATGCTGGCAACGCCCTTCCCCGCATCCCATTCTTCGATCTGATACACGAGCGGCGGCCCGTCTTTCGCAGAGAAACGCAGATCGTCGCCGTTCGCTTTCGCCTGTCGGAAGTCAAAGGTGTCTTTGTGCAACCGAACGAGCAGCGGAAAACCCTCGACGGACGCCGTCACAGGGAGATAGACACCTTCGGGTGTCGTGAGAATGAACACCGAAGCGGAATGCTTCCAGTTCGCGTATTGTGCCATCGCAGGGCCGACAATGAATAACAACAAACCGAGTGCAATCGAAAGTCGGGTCAACATGGAGTGACGCCTTGAGAGATGTGGTAAGCGGTTACTCACCCGCTGGAGAAGATATTGCTTTAGCAATTCGGCATTTCCTTGTCGCCACATCGGAGAAGTCGCGTTTAACAATGAAGTGTCGGTCGATTCTTGTTCGTACACGTGGAGAATGTTATGACGAGGTTGCTGTTCGGCATGTTGGTGCTTTCGATCGGAATGATGTTCATTACAACCGAGGCGGCTTCCCAACCGCTCGCCGGTAAAGGTGGCAAAGACGGCGAGAAAGGCCCACCGCCACGGTTCGAACTCGGGCAAGTGTTCCCTCCACCGCTGATCGAGGTACTGAACCTGACGCCCGCACAAGCCAAGGAACTCGATGCGATCAAGGCCGAACTGAAAGCGAAGTTGGACAAACTGCTGACGGATGAACAAAAAGCGACGATCGAAAACTTCCGCCCACGCGGCGGCCCCGGCGGCCCAGCAGGTGACAAAGGCGAAAAGGGCGGTAAAGGTAAGGGTGACAAAGGCGGCAAGGGCGGCCCCGGTGGTGATAAAGGCGGCAAAAGCGCACCCGGCGGGGATCGCCCCGAACGTCCACCCGTCGAGAAGCCACCCGTCGATTGATGAGTGTGTGAAATCATTCTCCGCGCCGGTCGTAAGACCGGCGTATTTTATTTCAGGCACTCATACGCAGGTCGCACAATGACACGTGCTGCGAGTTTCGTTGGTATCGTCGGGCTGATGTTTCGGCGCAGAGCATTCCCGCTCGCGTTCGTGATTTCCATCGCGTTGTTGACTGCGATTGCGGCACCGGACGACAAGAAGAAGCCGCTTACGCAGAAGCACTTCGAGTCGTTTAAGGACAAACTCGAACTGCGTGCGGATGGTGATTTCGTTTACGTTGGGTCGAGCGGATTTCCGGACCATCCGATGATGATCGGCATCCAATCGTGGCAACAACAAGTGCCACTGCCGCAGCCGTACATCGGCAAGAACGCCTGGCAGATCCCATTGAAACCACGGCTCGCCGATAAGCCGATCTCGACGAAGACGCACTTGTACCGTGGCGCGATCGCGTTGGCGGTGAACGGCGTGCCGATCTTCAACGCGCTGAACAATCGCGGCGAGGATGCATTCCTCGCCGGCGAACTCGACGAATACGGCGGGCACTGCGGACGCGGCGACGATTACCATTACCACATTGCCCCGGTGCATTTGGAAAAGATCGCTGGTAAAGGCAACCCGATCGGCTACGCGCTCGATGGCTATCCGCTCTACGGCTACACCGACGCCGAGGGCAAGGTGCCGACCGATCTCGACGAGTTTAACGGCCGTACCGAGAAGGATGGCTACCGGTATTATTCGACGAAGAAGTACCCGTATATCAACGGCGGAATCCGTGGCGTCGTCACGGTTCGCGGCGACGGAATCGAACCGCAACCCCGCGATGCACCAGTCCGACCACCAGGACGCCCCTTACGCGGCGCAACGATCACCAATTTCACCCGCGACGACGAAAAGAAGGCGTACGCGATCCAATACGAAGTACAAGGCAAGACGCTATCGGTGAAATACACGATCGGCAAAGACGGTACCTACGACTTCGTCTTCACTGACGGCATGGGCAAAGAAACTAGCGAAACGTACCGTCGACGCGAGCGAGGTGCAAAATGAGTCCGGGCTGCACCAATGGTAATTCCGATACAACGTAGTCGAAGTCGTGAGACTTCGGGAGGCAGGAAGTCGCTGCGTAGAAGTCTCATGACTTCCGCTACAATCCGATTCTGCTAAACCGTTTAACCGATTTGTCGCTACCGGGAACTACGGATAACTGCGAGGTTTGGTATCCGGAACTAAGCGATGCTCGAAGACCTCTTAGAATAATGACGCGCATGCGTCTTCAATCCTCTTCGGCAAACGGAACAGACTCGATGATTGTTCGCACCATAATTGTGATCGTGTTTCTGTCGCTCGTGGGTCGGGTCAGTGCCTCAGATACGGCTTCCCTATTGGTGCAACAACTTGCGAAGGAACCGGTTGCAGAACTTGCGAATGCGGCTCGGGAACAAGGCGATGCGAACCGCGGTGCGGCACTGTTCTTTCAAGCGTTTCTGACGTGCGCCAAGTGCCACGATGGCGAAGCGGGCACCCAACTCGGGCCAGATATCGCGAAGGCGGGCAAAGAAGCCACTGCCGAATATCTCGTCGAATCGGTGTTATACCCTTCGAAAGTAATCAAAAAAGGCTACGAGACGGTCGTTCTCACTACGCTCGAAGGGCGAACGATTACCGGGTTGATCGCCGAAGAAACCGCCGACAAGGTTACACTCATCGACCCCGCAGCTAACGGGAAACGAATCTCGATTTTGAAGGCGGATATCGAGAAACGCGACGCATCGAAACAGTCGCTGATGCCGGAGGGCTTGGCCAATCTGCTATCGGATCGACAACAATTTCTCGATCTTTCGAAGTACCTCATTGAAGTCGCCGAAGGCGGACCAGCGAAGGCTGCGGCACTCCGACCGGCCGTGACGGTTCTCGTCATTCCGGAGTACGAAAAGATCATCGATCATGCCGGGATCATCGGCACTTGGGATGCCAGAAGCCTGAAGCGTGGCGAAGCGATTTACACCAGAGTGTGTGCCAATTGTCATGGGACAAAGGACCAGCCCGGTTCGCTGCCGATGTCTCCGAAGTTTGCCGCACACGTCTTCAAAAACGGCGGCGACCCGTACAGCCTCTACCAAACGCTGACCCGCGGTTACGGCATGATGGCTGCCCAATCGTGGATGGTGCCACGTCAGAAATACGACCTGATTCACTATCTCCGCGAAACGTATTTGAAGCCACACAACCCGTCGCAGTTTACCAAAGTCGATGTCGCGTACCTCGGCGGCCTGCCAAAGGGTACGTCACGCGGCCCGGACCCGATCAATGTCGAGCCATGGGTGACGATGGACTACGGACCGAGCATGATGAACACTTTCGAAATCGGCGGCTCGAAGCCGAATTTCGCATACAAGGGTATCGCGGTTCGTCTCGATGCCGGTGCGGGTGGCCTTTCCCGCGGCAAACAGTTCGCGGTCTTCGACCACGACACGATGAATTTTGCGGCAGCCTGGACCGGCGAAGGTTTCATCGACTGGAAAGGCATTCACTTCAACGGCCAGCATCAGGTACACCCGAAGCTCGTCGGTGAAGTGCATATTGCCAATCCGAGCGGGCCGGGATGGGCCGACCCCGAGACAGCCCGGTTCGAAGATCCGCGACCACGGAGCCGCGATGGCCGCCCCTACGGACCGCTGCCGAAGCCGTGGGCGCAATTCCGAGGCACGTACAGCTTCGGCGACCGCACCGTAATTTCGTACACGGTCGGCGATGCGGCCATTCTCGAAATGGCTGGCGCAGAATCCGATGCGATGCGGCCATCTGGTGTTGCGTTCTCCCGGACGCTCGATATCGGCAAGTCGTCCTACGACCTTCTCGCCCGCATCGCGCCCACTGGAATTGCGACGGCCCTCGTCGGTGACAGCCCTGCGTCACTCGTCGAACGCGATGGATTCACGCTGCTCGTTGTACCGGCGTCCGCAACGCCGACGCGAGTAAAAGTGCTGATCGCCAAGGGCGATTCGCTCGCCGCCTTCGCTAAAACCAGCCAAGCTCCCCGTGCGCTGAAGCCGCTAACGGTCGGTGGCCCGAAGCGCTGGCCGGAGTTGCTGAAAGCGGGCATCGCGCTCGGAAAAGATAACGGGCCGTTTGCCGTCGATACGTTTTCGCTTCCCGAACGCAACCCGTGGAACGCCCAACTTCGACTCACCGGATTCGACTTCACCCCGGACGGCAAGGCGATGGCCGTTTGTTCGTGGGACGGCGACGTGTGGCTCGTTCGCGGCCTCGACACACCGGCAACTGGATTAA
>JAYSYI010000598.1:0-3100 GCA_043727665.1 Limnoglobus sp.
GCGTACTTCATTTCCAACGACGAACCGGTCGTACTCTGGGAATTCCTCAACCGCATCCTCACCGATCAGGGTTTGCCACCTGTCACAAAATCGGTACCCGTCTGGCTCGCGCGATCCGCCGGCTGGACGATGGAAGTGCTCTACCGCACGCTGAGTTTGGCGGGTGAACCGACGATGACGCAATTCGTCGCCGGGCAGCTCAGCACCTCACACTGGTACGACATCACCGCCGCCAAACGCGACCTCGGCTACACCCCCCGCATCAGCACCGAAGACGGCCTCAAGCGCTTCCGGAAGTGATTTCCCCGTTTAGACGCGACGCGCAGGCTTTGCGTAGCGGAGCGCGGGGGCGGAAACTCCCGTGACATTCGCGAGCCATCCGATACATCGAGCCCGCGCTTCGCTCCGAAGACTACGCGGCGCGGCTAAACGGAGAATTGCTCCGCCAACCGCTTCGCGGCGGTGGCGGTGCGGCTGAGTAGGTCGGGTGGGATGCGATCGCGCTCGAGGCTTGTGAGTTTTGCGAGCGCTTCGAGCGTGTGGACTGCGGCTTTCACGAGTGACAGTTCGCTGTCACCCCAACTGGGTGGCGCAATACTTTCCGTGGTGCGGGGTGCTTCGATGTGGCCTTCGCCGATCACTTCGCGGACGACATCGAGGAACTTCGTTTGATTCACGCCGACGAACGAAATCTCGTCTTCGTCGCCTTCAAACAAGCCGTTGAACAATCCGGCCTTTTGCTGAATCGTTCGCAGCACGCGCTCTTCGATGGTGCCGCGCGTCACGAGGTTAATCACGCGCACGGGGCGACTCTGGCCCATGCGATGGACGCGGGCGATTCGCTGTTCGAGTACGGCCGGGTTCCACGGCAGTTCCAGGTTTACCACGGTGTCCGCGATCTGCAAGTTCAATCCCGTGCCGCCCGCGTCCGTACTCAGGAACACGCGGCACAACGGGTCGGTCTGAAACTCCTCCAGCACCGCCTTCCGCTCCTTGCCGGGCAGCCCGCCGTGCAGCATCACGTAGCGTACTTTTAGCCGGTCGAGCACCGTTGCGGTTTCGTGCAGCATCGTTTCCCACTGGCTGAACACCACGACTTTATGGTGCTCTTCCTCTAACAATTCCGGCAGGAATTCGGCGAACTCATCGAGCTTCGGCGAGACGTGCGTTTGCCGGTCGAACAGGAACGTGCTATCGCAGATCGTGCGTAAATTGACGAGGCACGCGAGGATGCGTTTGCGGTCGAGATCGGTCAAATACCCCTTCTGGAGAAGGCGAGCGAGCGTCGTTTTCTGGTCGTCGTACGGCGGGCGCTGTTCGTCCGAAAGTTCGACGAACACGGTGTTGTCGGTGCGGGCGGGTAGCTGCGTCAGGACTTCGCTACGGGTGCGACGCAGGAAGATCGGTTCGAGTTTCTCGCGGATCGCATCAAGGTTGCGGTATCCTTTGAGGTTGCCATTTTCGTCGAGAACGCGGTGGTCGGAAAGGAACTGATACGCGGGGCCGAAGCGTCGTTCGTCGACGAATTGCACAATACTGTAAAGCTCTTCGAGGCGGTTTTCGAGCGGCGTGCCGCTCAGCACCATCGCGTAACGGCTCTGGAGTTTCTTTACTTCTTTCGACGTTTTCGATTCCCAGTTCTTGATCCGCTGCGCCTCGTCGAGGACGACGACTTGTGGCTTCCACGCGTTGATCGCTTCGCGATCCCGCACGACTTGTTCGTAGTTCACGAGGCGGTAAAAAGTGTCTTCAGCGTATTGGTCTTTTCGCGTTTCAGGCGAGCCATCGATGACTTGCACCGCACGTTTCGTGAACTTACGAATCTCGGTTTCCCATTGATATTTTACCGACGACGGCGCGACGACGAGCACGCGACCGATGCCACGTTCGCGGGCCAGAAGTTCGACGGCCGCGAGCGTTTGGATCGTCTTGCCAAGACCCATATCGTCGCCGAGGATACTGCGGCCACGGCAAGCGAGGAACAGCGCGCCGCGCAATTGATAGTCGTAAAGCGGGATCGATAGTAAGCCTAAATCGAGCGTGCCAGCGGCCAACTCCGATAGCCAATCTTGCTCTTTGCGAAGCAGTTCGGCGCGTTCGACTTCGCGCTCGATGAATTCCATCGCATCGGATAGCACCGTGATTTCTTCGGGCACGCGCTCGATGTCGTGGATGAGATCTTCGTAGCGGCCCTTCGCGGTCCAAAGTCCCTTTTCGTCGAAGAACCGCCCCGAAAGCTGTGCGAGTTTATCCGAGTGCCGCGTGGGCAGGTGCAGGCCCAACAGCAATTGCTCGCCGTAATGCAAGTAGACTTCCGGCCGCGTCACCGTCGCTTTTTTCTTCTGCAAATGCGCGGGTAGATCGTCCTTCAGCAGTTCCAGCACCGCCTCGATATGCTTGCAGGTGCCGAGCGTGTTCGCCTTGAAATCCGGGCAGGTACACGTGTTGTCGCCCGTGTCGAAGCCTTTGATCTCGACTTCGTACTTCCCGCCCGATTCCGGATTCGCCACGAAGTAATCCGAGAACACCCGCCGCTTCGTGCGGTTCTCGATAACGAACCGCCCCGCCTTCGCACGCTGTTTGCGAATATCGATCTGTTCTTCGCGGAGCATTCCATACCCTCTCGGTCAATCGCCAGACGGGGAAATTGTACGCGAGCCAGTGTTTTGCTTACAATAATCCGTGAAGGCGAAACCAACGAGCGCGGAGGTTCCCATGTTGACACATCTCAAATCGACACCGACGTTAGTCAACGAGTACACGCAGAAAATCGAGGAACACCTCGCCTACTTGCGTCGCATGGCCGACGAAAATGTCGTGGATCGCCTTCTCGCTGATAAGGCCAGAACGGTGTGGCAGGTCGCTTGGTTGGAGCTGGATCAAACGTTACCCGTTCCGGCAGCGGCGGCGTTTACGGGTGGGCCGATCGAGTACCATTGGGAACGGGAAACGCATCGGGCTTCCGTCGAGATTCCGCTTGAAGGGCCTTGTCACTGGTTCTACCGGAATACGCTGACGAACGAGGTTTTCGGGGTCGAAGTTCCCTTCGAAAAAGTACTGCCATCACAGCTCAGGAAATATCTCGCACGCCTCATACCGA
>JAYSYI010000599.1:0-9426 GCA_043727665.1 Limnoglobus sp.
CGCCGTTTGCAACAAATCGTCGATTCGCTCAAAGAGCCGGATAAGCCGAAACCGCCGATGGCCGCGGGTCCGCCACCGAAAGACGGCGATGCGCAACCGCCCGCTGCCGAAGCCGCGTCGCCGGGCGATGGTCTGCCCCCGCTCGCGCAACTTAAGGCGCTTCGCGATTGGCAGAAGGAAGTCAACGCGATGACCGAAGAGTTCGCGAAGTTGCACCCCGATGCGGATAAATGGACCGAAGACGAAGTCTCGGAGTTGAAGAGCCTGGAACAATCGCAGAAGGATATTGCCGAATTATTCGAGCAACTATCCGCCCAGTTTCAACGCACCGAGGAGCAGCCATGATGCGTTTCATTTGTGCGATTTTCGGCATCGCGGTGAGTGCGATGTCGCTGACGGCCGGTATCGCGCCGCCGATCCCAAGCGTGATTTTACCCGCGAAGGCACTGCCGAAACCCGAAGCGGACGCCGCGCCCATCGAAGGCGACGATGTCGGCTCGGTAGCGAATCGCATCGTGAAAGGCACGAAAGCCGCCAGCGAAAAACTGGCGGGGCAAGATACCAGCGACGAAACGCGGAAGGATCAAAAGCAGGTCGCCGACGATATTGATGCGCTGATTCAGTTGCTCGAAAATCCGCCACCGATGAGCGATCAGGGTCCGCCGCCACCGCCAATGCCAAACGATGGCCCACCGCCGCCACCAGAGAAAAATAAGGGTGAAAAGAAGCCGCAAGGTAGCGAAAGCAATCGCCCACGGCAGCCTCGCACGCAAGCCGGTAAATCCAACAAACCCGAAGGGCAACCGATGCCGATGCCCAGCGAGGCCAAACCGCAAGGCGCGAAGCCCGAAGGGCAACCGATGCCGATGAGAAGTGGTGCAGAGCCGGGCGACAAAAAAGCCGGAGCGGGTGCGCCGATGTTGCCACTGGCGGAAACGATCGCGAAAGATTTTTGGGGCCACCTTCCCGAACAACCGCGGCAAAAAATGATGCAGTTTTTCCGCGAACAGTACCTGTCGAAGTACAAGGATCTGTTGCCGCAGTACTACTCGGCGATCTCCGAAAAAGACAAGAAGGCGAAGAAGTGAACCCGAACGCCATCACTCGCCGTGGGTTTGCGCGTGCGACATTGCTCGGTGGCGTCGGCGCGACAGTCGCGCTCGTTGGCCACGCGCAAGACGGCGCGATGCCCGCCCTAACCGACCTCGTGACGGCCGAAACGCAGATCGCGATCAATCGCGGGCTGGCCTACCTCGCCCGCTCGCAACGCAACGATGGTTCCTACGACGATAACTCGGGGCCGAATGCCGCAATCGTTGGCCTCGCGGGTCTGGCGCTCATGGCAGGGGGGCACCAACCGGGGCGAGGCGAATACGGCAAAATCGTCAGCCGCGCGATGGATTACCTGCTGGTGAAGTCCGCAACGGGTAGCCCCGTCGGTTATATCAATGGCGGCGAAAATGCTTTTCAGCACGGTGGCGGCATGTATCAGCACGGGTTCGCCACGTTGTTCCTCGCCGAACTTTATGGGATGATGCCGACCGCGAACCGGCAACGGCGGCTCCGCGATGCACTCGAAAAAGCGACGGCCGTTATCGTGCGTTCGCAGAACAAACTCGGCGGTTGGCGGTACGATCCGCGGCCAAGCGAAGCCGATGTCTCGGTGACGGTCGCGCAACTGATGGCATTACGGGCCGCACGCAATGCGGGGTTATTTGTGCCGAAGTCGACGATCGATGCGGGCGTGAAATACATTCAGGGGTGCCAGCTCGAGGACGGCGGTTACACGTACATGGTCGGCACGAACCAGGGTTCGTTGTTCCCCCGTTCGGCGGCAGCGTTGGTCGGGTTATTCAGCGCGGGAATCTACGAAGGCGACGTCATCGACCGCAGCGTGAAGTACCTCAAACGGTTCGTGCCAGCAAGGCGTGGCTTCAACGACATGGCAAGCGAACGCTACTATTATTACGCCCATTATTATGCCGCACTCGCGATGTGGACAGTGGGCGGCACCGCGTGGGCCGAGTGGTTCCCCGCGATTCGCGACGACCTGATCGCACGCAGCCAAGGGCCGGGAAACATCTGGGCCGACTTCGGCCACGGCCCCGCGTACGCCACCGCAATGGCCTGTATCATCTTGCAACTGCCAAACAACTACCTGCCGATTTTGCAGAAGTAGCGTGTCATTTATTCCGCTGCGGCAGTCACGGTCTTTCCATAACCCATCGGGTGCTCGCCGGGTGGGAACTTCGGTTGCGACCAGCGTAGATACACCTCGAGCAATATTCCCGAAGTGAAGATGCCGACGCTGATCCACTGCGAGAGTGTCAACCCGAAGGCGTAGGTTGGCTCGATGCGAATGGCTTCGTTAATAAACCGGTGAATCGCGTAACAGAGCATCAGCCCGACCATCACTTGCCCGTCGTGCCGGCGGAACGTTTGAAACGACACGAGCAAGAACGTGAGCAAGACCATGCTCACCGTTTCGTACACTTGCGTGGGGAAGAACGTCACGGTGCGCGGCGTGTACGATACGGGAATCTTCGCGCCGCTGCGTTCCACAACGAGTTCGATCGACGACTTGCCACGCGGCCAGGTGCGGATGATTTCCCATAATCCATCGTGCGAAAACACGGAGACCGTTGGCCGCAGTGTCTCTAGTTTCGCGCGGGTTTGCATCGCGTTGGCCTGCGAATCGTAGCCCGCGATCACTTCCTTGCCTTCGTCGGCCGTGTTGCCGGATTCGAGAATTTTGCCACCGTTCGCGGTGATGATCGTCTCGGCCTCGGCCACCGATGCCGCAGCCCCCGAGACTTCGAGCACGATGAAATTCGTCTTGCCGTTGACTTCGATAATCCGGTCGTCGGGCTGTAACCCAGCAACTTCGGCGGCGCTGCCGATCTCGATCGCAGCGATGACCGCACGTGGGTCGGCGGCATTCAGTGTGTCGCGCGGCTTCAGCGAGAAGCCGGTCGTCGTTTGCAGGCCGTGAATTTCCGGCAGGCGGTCTTTTTCGCCGGGCGGGAACGTCACCTGTCGGCGTGCGTGCGAGGCCAACAGCGGGAACTGCCCGAGTTGTGCGGACAGTGGCACGGGTTGGCATTCTTCGCAAGCGACCTGGCCCCAACAGCAGCCGTTGAGGTAGCAGCCAATGCGTCCGACCGCCATGCCGATGGCGAGCATCGGCGCGACCGCATCGGCGAGCTGCCAACCGTTGATATTCAGGCGTTTCAACACGTATTTACGGAAGATCAGGTAGCCAAGTCCGCCGCCGAAGATCGACCCGTAGAACACGATGCCGCCGTTCCAAATCTCGAAGAACGTGACCACCAGCATGAATGGCGATAGGCCCTTAAATTGCTCGTCGTAGTATTGGATCATGTAAACGAGCCGCGCCCCCGCGATGCCGGTCAGGAACAGCAAGATTGCCATGTCTTGCAGGCGATCTTTCGGTAACCCAACTTTCGCAGCCCGGCGACCGCCCCAGATTGTCACGAGAAAGAACGTAATGAACAGCATCGCGCCGAAGCCGTAGAGCGGCACGCCGTCCGGTGGCCGAAATCCCGACGTGAAAGGCAAGTAAAAGAGTATCTGTTGCATGAGACGTTTCGCATCGGGAGGACGGAAATACCATGTTCTTCTTACGTGAACCACTTCAACGAAGAAAGCCCCGCGACATTGTCGCGGGGCTTTCGGGTTTTCGCGTTCCGCCTGGCGTTAGTTGCCGGGGGAGAGACCTTCGAGGCTGCTACCGGTTTGGCGGGCCTCTTCTTCGCTGTTGATGATGATTCGCGGCGTGACCATCAGCATCACGTGGCGAGTTTCTTGGCCGACGCCGACGTTCTTGAACAAGCGGTTCAGGTACGGCACTTGCGACAGCACCGGAGGTCCGAACTCGTTGCGTCCTTGCGACAGCGTCTTCAACCCGCCCAGTAGAACCGTTCCCCCGTCTGGCACGGCCACGGTCGTTTGGGCCGTGATTTCCGTGAACGAAGGCTGTTGGAAGAACTGCGTGAACGGGATCGGTTGACCTTGCGAGCCACCTTCGAACACCGGCGTAATGAACGTCGTGATCGGGAACAGTGGCACGGTCGCACTGGCGAGGGCCGTCAGCGTTGGCGTCAAGTTCAACCGAACGAAGCGACGGTCGGCGGAGATCACCGCTTGCACCGTGATGCTGACGCCCGGCGAACCGGGGCCACCCGAACCGGCGTTCCCGATCGGGAAAGCCGTGTTCTGTGGCAGGTACACGAACTGCCCACCGACGTTGACCACTTGCAGGCCCGTCGTGAAGAACGCGAGGTCGTTGACGCCCACCGTCGAGGTTTGGCCGTTGAACAACGTCAGCTTCGGAGCCTGCATGATGTTCACGCGGCGATTACCCTGTGCGGCTTCCAGGAACATGTACACCTGGATGTCGTTCAGGAACGCGAGGCCCAGCGACAGGCCGCCGTTCGTGGTTGGCCCGAGCGACGGTTGATACCCGCCGAACGGAGGCAGCGAGAGGCCGAAGCTACTCGGACGCACCGGCACGCCGAGGTCCGACGAGAACCCGCTAGCGGGTGAGTACCCGACGATGCCCTTGCCGTTAATGTCGTTAATGAACGGCTCGGGGCGGAACGAACTCGTGGCAAACTGGCGATCCAGGGTGTTGTTGTTCGTCTTGATATTCGCTTGGAAATCGACCCCGACGCGTTCGAAGAACGTTTCGGACAGCGACACCACGCGGATTTCGACTGCCACCGAGAGGTCTTGCAACCGGCGGAGTGCGTCGAGTAGATCTTGCACTTCGCGAACCACATCGGCCGTTTGGTTGACGACCATCGCACCGCCGATGTCGTAATAAGCGATGTTGCCAGCCCCACCCATCTGCTGCCACGAACCGGGGCGGATCATGTTCGAAACGAGATTCATCAACTGCTGGCTGTACACTGCTCGTTGTGGCGACATCGCGATGGCGCTGGTGATGCCACTTTGCAGCGAGCCTGCTGCCGGGCCGGGCAAGAACGGCATGCCGTTGCCGGGGACACCATTGCCGCCGCTGACGAGTTCGCCACCCTTGAGGCCGTTACTCTGAATCTGTGGGGCGATACCGGCACTGCCTGCTGCGCCCGTCGAGTTCAGGTTCGGCAACGCCTTCGTCGAGGCAATCGCTCCGGCGAGCGTGTGGTGCGGTGAGAGGCCGTACTCGGGGATCGGCGTGACAAGGTCCATTACGTGGAAGACCTTCGTGACCAGACGTCCCTTCGAACGCTTCGTGGTCGTCACCTTCACCACGTTGTTTTCGACGACGAACGACAATCGGGCTTTTTCAAGCACGATCGACAAGGCATCGCGGAGTGGCAAGTCTTTCACGTCTTCGGTAACGTTGACGCTATCGAGTGAAATCTTCTCGTCGTCGAGTGAGGCATCGTCGGAGACGATGTTCAGGCCGGACTTCGAGCGAATGTCGTCGAGCACTTCCCGCAGTGGCTTGTCCTTCGCCCTCAAGGTGAACGACGAACTGAGCGTTTGCTCGATCCGCTGTTCGGCTGGCGTACGCAACCGCTGGTATGGGTCTTCGCCACGCAGGGCCGCAATCCGCGAACGAGTCGGGTCGACCCGCAGCGGGTCGTCGATCGTCAAGACGGGGCCTTGCTTGTTCGCATCGTTGAGGCCGATCAGCACCGTCGATTCGTTGTCGCTCTTGATCTGCTGGAACTCAGCAATACGTTTGTTGTTCTTCGCTTGTTCGTAGATAAACGTCAGCGTGGGATCGTCGAGATCGAGCTGCTTCACTTGCAGGGCCAGCGATTCGGCGTCGCGGAACTTCCTCGCCTTCATCAGCCCGTTGATTTCCGCGACTTTCTTCTTGATCTCGTCTTGTTTCTGCGCCTCGGCTACGTTCGCCGTCAACATCGTCTTGCGAACCGAAAGCTTGTCGTCGGTTTCTCGCTTGATGACGTCGATGTTGTGCTTGAGCTTGCCGTACCCTTCGAGGCGAGTTTCGACACCACGAAGGAGGTTCGCTTGTCGCTGGGCCGTCTGGCCCGAGGTCCGGATCTTGGCGGCGTACTCTTCGAGAATCTTGATCGCCGCATCGGTTTCGCCGCGACCCCACGCTGCACTGGCGGCGTTCATCGTGTCGAGGCCGTCTTGACGCAGTTTCTGGAACGCGACTTCCGCCATCGCGTTTTGTTCGCTGGCCAGCGAGCTGACCGGCTTATCGGTGGCGGCGACTTGCTGAATCGCGGGTGCGGCCATCGGTGCGCCGGACTTCGCGAGGCAATCGGTCATCAGGTCGGCCGCTTTGGCCTTCTGCTCGGCGGTCATCAGTGCCGGATCGATCGCACCGAACACTTGGAGTGCTTGGTCGTATTGCTTCTGGCCGTGGGCTTGCACCGCGTTTGCGAATGCCACCGTGGCCATTTTCTGATTCGCACTCGTGGCTTCGACGTCGATCGTGCGAAGCATCGCTTGCGCATTCACCTTCGCCGTCGGGTCGCTGTTGTGCGCTTCGATGGCCATTTTCTTGGCCATATCGAAGTTGCCGCGTTTCAACTCGGCTTCGGCTTGGGCCAGCAGCGTGTTGCCAGTCACTCGTGCCGTACCGGGCAGTTCCGCAACGGCCATCGGCAGTTTGACGCTATCGACGGGAATGAGCGTCTCGCCGCTCGGCGTCGGCAGGCTACCCACGATGTTGATACCCGCTGGCATCGCGATCGGGCTGATCTTCGCAAGGCGATCGTCGATCGACTTCGAATATAAACCGAGGCCACCCGAAAGCTGGCGTGCGGTGTCGAGTGCGGCTTGCGCGTTGCCGGTTTGCTTCGCAGCGATCTGCTTGTCGGCGTCTTTGACGAGGCTCTCGATCATGTCGCGGCCGGAGGCCTGTGCCGACTGAAAGAGTTGCTCGGGCGAATCTTCGCCGGGTCCGAAGGCGTTCGCGAGGCGATTGTCTTCGGCCAACTTGCGGGCCGCGTCGGCCTTGACTCGCGCTTCCACCACCATGTTCTTGGCGAGCAACGCGCGGCCTTCGGCGACGAGGCGGGCGACTTCCGCTTTCGCGGGGTTCACCAGTTCCGCCACCATCGGCATTGGCGTGAACGACGGCAGAGTCGGTGCGGGCATCGCGGCCAATGCCGGACGCACGTTTTTCTCACTGGAGAACGTCGAACCGGACACGGGCAAGATGCCGAGTGGCTTGGTCGTGCTGATCTTAGCCGTTTCGATTGTCGCAGGCATCTTCTTGCGAAGCGTGGCTTTCGCCGTTTCAATTTCGCCGATCAGCTTGTCGGGCTTCTCGCTGAAGTCCCACATGCTGTAAGCGCCGTGCAGGTTTTTCGCCTGGTGGGCCGTATTCAGAGCTTGTTCGAGGTTCTGCATCCGCTCGGCATCGTTGCGAACGGGCATCGCGAACAGCGTCTTCGACTTCTTGAAGAGCGTTTCGGATTGCACGCGGTCGGCTTTCGCCCGCGATTCTTGGACATCTTTCATCAGCGAGGCGGGCGTGTCTTCGAACAGACCCCAACGCTGGCCCTTGCTACTACTTGTGCGGTCGGCCTGATAGGCGAAGTCTTGCGCCTGATCGAGTTGGCCACTCGCCAGCGATTGCCGACCGAGCTTCATGAGCTCCTTCGGATCGGTAATGGTGACGACCTTCGCACCGTTCGCCATTTTCTTTTTGGCGATCTCGGCGAGCAGTGTCTCGGGCCGCGTCTCGGAATACGCGAGCGTGGCCTTCAGATCTTGCGCCTGTTTGGCGTAGGTTTCTGCGGCGGCCGCATCGCCGTTTGCGAGTGCCTGTTTCGCTTGCGCGATCAGCGCTCGCGATTTTTCGACGCTGCTAGCCGGGCTGCTCACCCGTTCGGTGGGCCGATCGTACCCCTGAGCCGCGACGACACCTGCGGTCGTACCGGCTAAAACCGGTATCAGTAACAGGCGGGCCGCCATGCCCTTCCAACCCCATTTTTTCGCCTGGAATGTCATGGTCCCCTACCCCTCCATTGGAAGACCGAGTGCGTGTGCTCAGCACATGCCTCCAAACATCGACGGTGTCCCCCGACCCCGCATGATGCGAAAGCAGCCCGTACCAACCGGTGCGTAGCCCTATTCAGCCCGTACGTGCGAATGAATCTCGCGTTCGGAGTGAAAGTGTGTGAATGCCGCAGCCTGATAGCTACGCCTCGTGTGGAGGTCAAGCGATTTTTCCGCCTGTTACGCCAGATATTTCCATTATTTTTTCAGAACAGTTCAATTTTGCCGCATCTGAACTAGGATTGGGGGAAGTGCGGCAACGGGGCAGGCTCCGCCCGTCATCACTTACGCAACGTCCCCAACTACTGAGGTCACTTTCCCATGACGCGGTTCGCATTCCCTCTTGTTGTCGCTCTGTCCGTACTCGGTGGTACGGCGTTCGCCCAAACCCCGCCGCCCAAACTGAAACACCTACACGGCCACGATCTGAAAGTCCGAAAAGCCGGCGAAGAGAACTTTACGCCCACCACGCAAAAAGTCGGCATCGAGTTCTTCCACGACACGACCGGCAACGCTATCGTCGCGCTGTCCGAAACCGGCAGTCTTGCAGTCGCCGCATTCGCTGCACCCGGCGATGTGAAAAAGTCCGAGTGGCTATTCGCGCACAACTTCCGTGCCCGCAAGAGCGGCGAGGAAACCTTCACCCCTGAGACGAAGAAGATCTCCGTCGAGATTTTCCGCGACATTAGCACGAACAAACTGATCTTCATTTCCGATCTAAAAACGATCGCCCTGATGGATGCCCCTGCCAAGCTCGAAACCGACAAGGAACCGGTCTGGCACCACGCTCTGACACTGAAGGTGCGCGGAGTGAACGATGTCGATTTCAAACTGGCAAGGAAGATCGGGCTGGAAGTGTACAAGGAAGGCAACAGCGGCGGGTTGGTCTACGTCAGCGAAACGGGTTCGATCGCCACGGCCGCCGCTCCCGCAGCGATTCCGACAACGGTGAAGGCACCGAAAGCGCTTTACGGCCTGAAGCTACAAGTGCGAAAAGCCGACGAGGGCGACTTCACCGAAGCCACCAAGACGTACGCACTCGAAGCATTCTCGGACCCAAATAGCGGCGTGATGGTATACATTTCCGAGACCGGCTCAATCGCCACGGCCCCACTACCCGCCAGAATGAAGACCGACCAAGGCGTACGCTGGAGCCACGCCACCATGTATAAAGTGCGAAAGAGCGGCGAAGCCAACTTCGACAAAACGACAACGAAATTCGGCATCGAAGTCTTCGAAGACAAAAACACCGGCAACCTCGTCTACATCGCAGAGAACGGATCGATCGCAGTGCTGTCGAAGAAGTAAAACGAAGAACGTGAGTTGTCGCCGATAAGTAGGCCACGCTCGTGACGAGCGGGCCTCAGGTGTTGGGAAGTCGTTTTGGATGAAACTTCGTTACTCGGTCGA
>JAYSYI010000600.1:0-9379 GCA_043727665.1 Limnoglobus sp.
TCTCCGGCGAACTCATGTTCCTAATCGGGAAGGTGATTCGTGCGGGGAACCTGGGCCACATTTTCCCTCCCGATGCGATGTATCAGTGCTTTCCCCTCAAGCCGAAATCGGTTCGCAAACCCGATGTCTCGTTCGTTCGCAGTGGCCGATTTCCGAATAATCGCCCGCCTCGCGGGATCATCTATCTCGTGCCGGATCTCGTTGTGGAAGTGATCTCGCCGAACGACACGTATTACGATGTCGAAGACAAACTCAACGACTATCTGCTCGTCAAAGTGCCATTGATCTGGGTCGTGAACCCCGATTGTCGCTCGGTTCATACCTACCTCGCGGATGGCACGGTTCGCCGTTACACGGCCGAGGAAGAACTCTCCGGCGATCCGCTATTCCCCGGCTTCCGCGTGCGTGTGGCAGACTTGTTCCCCGCGCCGCTGCCCGCCCTACCCGTCGAGTCGGCGTGATGCACCTTGCGATTCTTTCTCGCGGTGATGGCTGGCACGTGCAAGATCTCATCCGGGCAACGCGCGAACTCGGCCACCACGCGAATGCGGTCGACTTTCGCCGCCTGTCAGCCACGAATGGCACCCCCCTGTCGCAGTACGATACCGCAATCATTCGCACCATGCCGGCGGGTTCATTGGAACAAGTCGTGTTCCGCATGGATGTGATGCACGCCTTCGAACTCAGTGGGCGACCGATTTTGAATCCACCACGTGCGATCGAAACGTGCGTCGATAAATATCTCACAAACGTTCGCTTAACGAATGCGGGGCTACCCGTGCCTGCGACAGTCGTGTGTCAGTTGGCGGACGATGCCCTTGCGGCATTCGATGCGCTCGGTGGCGATGTCGTCGTGAAACCCCTCTTCGGTTCGGAGGGGCGGGGGATGGTTCGCGTGACGGATCGCGAGTTGGCGTGGCGGACATTCCACGCAATCGAGCAGACACGCGGCATACTTTATTTGCAACAATTCCTGCCGCACCCCGGCTGGGACGTGCGGGCATTCGTGCTGAATAACCAGGTGATTGCCGCAATGAAGCGCACGAACTCCGGCGACTGGCGGACGAATGTCGCACAAGGTGGCACGGCTGAGAAATACGAACTTTCGGCACACGAAACTGCACTGGCAATCCGCGCCGCCACTGCCACGGGAGCGATCGTTGCGGGAGTCGATTTAATCCAAAACGATCGCGGCGAGTGGTTCATTATCGAAGTGAATGCCGTGCCCGGCTGGAAGGCACTCGCATCGACTTGCGGCATCGACGTGGCCAAAACGATCGTGCAATTTATGTTTGAGGCAGGCGATTCATGAACGATATTTCCCAACTCGTCCAGACCGCGTGCATGTGGGAAGCACTGTCGCGGAAGGTCGGTAACGTCCATCCGCGCGCCGATTTCGCGAACACTTCGCTCGCCGATTTCCTACTCAGCGCCATCGCGATCGGCCCTGTGTTTCGACACACGCACCGTGTGAGTGTTGGCCAAACAATCTTGTCCGCAGTCGAAGCGACGCAGGCTTTTGTCAATCAAAATACCAACCTCGGCATCTGCCTCGCCATCGCACCACTTGCGGCTGTGCCCGATGGCGAACCGCTGCGTACGGGTGTGCAACGCGTGTTGAACCAACTGACTGTCGGCGATACCGAACTCGTCTATCGGGCGATTCGGTTAGCCGCGCCGGGTGGCCTCGGCGATGCCGCGGAACAGGACGTGCGCGACGCACCCACGGTCACGCTTTTGCAGGCGATGTCACTCGCCGCAGATCGGGACATGATCGCGCAGCAGTACGCCAACGACTACGCGGACATCTTCGACTTCGGCGTGCCCGCGCTCGTGGAGGCGTTCGAGAAATTCGGGCGAATCGAACCCGCAGTGATCGAGTGTCAGCTACGGTGGCTCGCCGAGTTTCCCGATTCGCTAATTGCGCGCAAGAGGGGCGTATTCGCAGCCGAGGATGTCCGACAGCGAGCAATCCACGTTCTCGAATTCGGTGGCTTGCACACGCAAAATGGCCGCCGCGCGGGGGTCGAATTCGATCGCTATTTGCGTTCGGATCGCAACGCACTCAACCCTGGGACGACGGCGGACCTCGTTACCGCGTGCTTGTTCGTTGCGTTGCGGGAAAAGATGTTGAGCGTGTCCGAAAAGTTTCCGTGGGACGTGATCGATTGGCTATGACCGCATCGCAACGTCGAAAATATTGCGATGCGGAATGTCGATTGGTAATGCTTACACGAACTTCGTTTTGCCGGGCACCGACACCGGTGGCACGGGCAGTTCCATGTCGAGAGAGAGGTTGGCGGGCATCGTGTCGAGCTTGCTGGCGAGGGCTTTATCCCACGTCAGCGATTCGCCGGTGTAGGTCGACATGCGGCCCATGATCGCGGTCATGGTGCTTTCGGCAACCGACTTCAGTTCGTTCAGTGGCTTGCCGGCCTTGATGCTGTTGATCATGTCGACGTGTTCGAGAACGTACGGCGACGTATCTTTGTTATCCTGTTCGGCCGAGTAGATTTCCTTGCCGTTGATCGTGAAGAAGCCGCCGCTCGCGGTGCGGATCGTGCCCTTCGTACCGACGACCATTTCGGAGACATCGCCGGGGCCGGGGTAGTGTCGGCAGTAGCTGGCGATCTCGACTTTGTTGCCGTATTCGTACTCGACGGCGAAGTGGTCGAAGATGTTTCCGACTTCCTTCGATTCGCCGTTCGGCCGGGCCGCGTGCCCACCGATGCGACCGCCCATACCCGTTGCGCGAACGGGGTGCTGGCCGATGAACCAGTTGATGACGTCCAAGTTGTGAACGTGTTGTTCGACGATGTGATCGCCGCACAGCCAGACGAAGTGGTACCAGTTCTTTAGTTGGTACACGACATCGGTGACGTTCGCTTCGCGCTTGTTGAACCAGATCCCCGCGTTGTTCCATGCGCAGCGACCGCCGACGATATCGCCGATGTCGCCGTTCTGGATTCGCTTGTACACTTCCTGGTAAGACTTCTGGTGACGGCGTTGCGTACCGGCGACGACGGCGATGTTCTTGCTCTTCGCGACTTCGACGAGTTCGAGCACCTTGCGAATGCCGGGGGCATCGACGGCAACGGGCTTCTCGGTGAAGACGTGCTTGCCGGCGGTAATCGCGGCTTCGAGATGCGTTGGGCGGAAGCCGGGAGGCGTAGCGAGGATGACGAGATCGACGCCCGATGCGATCAATTTCTGGTACGCATCGAGGCCACCGAAGACGCGGTCGCCGATGTCGATACGGTCCTTGAAACCGCCTCCTTTGAGTTCTTTCGCGAAACCTTGTGCGCGGTCCATAAACACGTCGGCGACGGCGGTAATTTGAACGGACTTATCGGCTTTCAAGCAGTCTTGTGCTGCCCCGCGACCGCGACCGCCGCAGCCGATCAGGCCGACTTTGATGATGTCCGTACCGGCCGCGTGAACGGTCGGGATCACCGTGGCCGCAACGGCGACTGCGCCGGCGGCTTTCATGAAATCGCGGCGAGTATTCGAATCGGTCATAAGAGAGGCTCCAGAGAATAAAGGGAGAAACGGGTTCGAGGCAGTTCGCTATTTGTCTTCGTCGACAATCGGGTCGTGCTCGGCTTTCTTCACGACCATCGGCTTCAGATCGAGCAAATCGAGTTGTTCCTCGACGGGTAACACGATCCGGAAACCGATTTGATCCATGTTCGTCAACCACCAGATACTTCGCGGCGATTGTGGGTCTTTGTACATCCATTTTGCATCCGAGGAACGTCGTGCGGCCGAACGGCACAACGTCGCAGGGTCTTTGAACGAGCCGCCGCGAACGACATGCGACCACTTCTTATCGGTGAGCTTCACCATCGGTTGCAGGCTGAGTGGCTTCGCCGCGCACTTGCCATAAAACTCTGCATCGTAATGGTCGATCACCCATTCGGAGACGTTACCGTGCATGTCGTGGATGCCGAAAGCGTTCGGCTTCTTACTGCCGCACTTCGCCGTCGTGCCTTTGGCATGATCTTCGTCGGGGGAGTTGTCTTTAAATTGTGCGAAGTCGCCGATCTTGCTGGCATCCCCGAAACTGAAAGCGTCGGGCGAACCGGCGCGGCAGGCGTATTCCCACTCGGCTTCGGTCGGCAAACGGTAGCCGAGCTTCGTTACGGTTCGCAACCAGTGGCAGTACATCATCGCGGCGTGATGGCTCATGCAAATTGCGGGGAAGCCTTCGCGGCCGTGCTTGTAGTCTTCGGGCACGTATGGGTTCGTCGGGCGGGTCAGCGCGTCGGCAACGGTGTTGAACGGCGGGTCTTTCGATGGTTGCGCGAGCGATTCGTTCTTCCACCACGAGTCGTATTCATCCCACGACACTTCCCATTTCCCGATCCAGAATGGCTTGAGTGCGACTTTGTGTTGTGGCCCTTCGTCGGCTGCGCGGCCCGCTTCGCCATCGGGGCTGCCCATCATGTATTCGCCGCCTGGCACGTAAACCATCTCGAACTTGATGCCTTCGACGAGATCTTGCGTAAAATTCTTGGCGGGAAGTTCGACCTTCTTCGGCACCAATATCGGCTTGGTGTTGTCCGCCGACACTGTTGCCAGTGCCGCGATACAGGCCAGGATTGCGGCTAAAAAAGCGTATCTCATACTGATAGCGTCTCTGATTGTGGGGATGCTGTCAACAACGGACCGAAAAAAGCGAACGGCAGAGGGAAGTCACCGTGACCATTTATCGGACACTGCTACTGACTGTGATGACCTTTATACCAGTTGGCGTTCCCTTCGGGCATTGCCGCGCTGCGGAAAATTCGTCCCGCTACGAGTACGAAGAAAATCATATGGGCACGACGTTCCGGGTCGTACTGTATGCCACGGAGAAAGCCGTCGCCGTGAAGGCAGTGCGAGCCGCGTATCAGCGGGTGCGCGATCTCGAATTGGTCATGAGCGACTATCGCGCCAGCAGCGAGGTGATGCGTATTTGCACTACAAACGATGCCACGCCCGGTAAGGAATTCGCGATTAGTGGCGACTTGTGTACCGTACTAGGCCATGCGCTCGATGTTTCGAAAGCGAGTGACGGCGCGTTCGATGTCAGCGTCGGGCCGCTCAGTTGGCTCTGGCGGGAAAGCCGGAAAACGAAGTCGCTGCCCGATGCTGCGGTTCTGGAAGCGGCGAAGGCGAAAGTTGGTTATGCGAAAATCGCACTCGATCGCGACAAGAAACTCCTGCGGTTGCGCGTCGCCGGAATGCGGCTCGACTTCGGCGGCATTGGCAAAGGGTTCGCCGCCGACGAAGCACTCGCGGTACTGAAAGCCCACGGTTGCCCGTCCGCGATGGTGGCCGCGAGTGGTGACATCACCGTCGGCGACGCCCCGCCTGGTCGCGATGGGTGGACGGTTGATATCGCCCCGATTGGCAAAGGCCGACCAACCCGCACTGTAAAGTTGGAGAACGCCTCAGTATCGACTTCGGGCGATTTGTTTCAGTTCGTGGAAATCGCTGGCGTTCGCTATTCGCACGTCCTCGACCCCACAACCGGCCTCGGCCTGACGGGCCGCCGCAGTACCACGGTCATCGCCAATAAAGGATACCTCGCCGACTGCCTCACAAAAGCGGCGAGTGTGTTGCCAACAGAGAAAGCGCTGTCAGTGATCGAGTCGTTCGAAGGCAGCGCAATGTATCTCATATGCAAAGACACCGACGATGCCGAGGAACGAATCGTAGAGACAAAGGCATTCGCTGCATTTCTGGCGAAGCCGTAGCCATTTCTGTGATGCTACTCGAATTCCACCTCGCCGCCGCGCTTCACGTTGAAGTACTTCGCGTTTGGGTGGTGGAAGATAATCGCAGTCGTCGACTGCTCGGGTTCGAGCAGGAATTGCTCGGTGAGCGTGATGCCGACTTGCGTCGGGTCGATCAACTCGAACAGGCCGGTTTGGTCTTCGAGGCGCGGGCAGGCGGGGTAACCGAATGCGAAGCGGCGGCCGCGATAATGGCCCTTGAACAGCTTCTCGATCATCGGGCTGTCTTTGCCGCCGATGCCCCACTCCGCCCGCAGATGCTTGTGGAAATACTCCGCGAACGCCTCGGCCGACTCGACCCCGAGGCCGTGCAGGAACAGATAATCCTGGTACTTGTTCTCGGCCCGCAGTTCGTTGCAAACGACGGTCACCTTGTGGCCAACGGTTACCGCCATCATGCCGATGTAGTCGACCGGCTTGCCATCGACGGCGGCTTCGACGTAATCGCTGAGGCAAAGGAAGTCGCCGAAATCTTGACGCGGGAAGGTGAACTTTTGCAACACGGTGGCGTGGTCCGGGCCGTACACCGTCATCGTTTGGCTGTCCGCACTCGCGGGGAAGAAACCATAAGTGGCCTGTGGCTGAAGCACATTTCGCTCGATGCACATTGCTTTTAGGCGTGCGAGTGCGGGGCGGGCGGTCGCGTCGATCTGAGCCGCGTACGTCTTCGGGTCGACGCCGCCTTTCACGAATCCCCACTGCGAACTAAACAGCGTCCGCTCGTTGACGTACGGGAACACCTCCTCGATTTTCGCGGAGAATGTGCGCGTGCCGAGGAACGGCGGCGTCGGAATATCGGGCGATTTCGGCAGGTTCGGGGCACGGTGCGGCAAGTCGGGCCGCACTTCGACCGTTATCGCTTTCGGATAGTAATCGTCCGTGTCGTCGCCCTCGCAGATCGATTTCACCGCGATGCCACGCTGGTTCTTTTCGGCTCCCTTGATTGCGCCTTGAAGTGCCGCGCTACCGACGCTGGCGATCTTCTTGCGTGCTACGAGTTCGTCCATGATGCGTAAGCCCGCGAAGGCGTCTTCGCCGTAGTAGACGTTACCGTGATAGACGCGCGTCAGGTCTTCCTCAACGTAGCGCCGGTTTAGTGCGGCCCCGCCGAGAATCACAGGTGGATTCAAACCGCGATCGTTCAGCGTGATCAGGTCTTCCTTCATGATGACGGTCGATTTTACGAGCAAGCCGCTCATGCCGATCGCATCCGCGCCGGTCTTCACGAACTCGGAAATCATCGCATCGACGGGCTGCTTGATGCCGAGGTTATAGACCTTGTAACCGTTATTCGTGAGGATGATATCGACGAGATTTTTGCCGATGTCGTGAACGTCGCCCTTCACCGTGGCGAGCACGATCTTGCCCTTCTCCTGGCCATCCGCCTTCTCCATGAATTGCTCGAGGTACGCCACGGATGCTTTCATGACTTCGGCCGATTGCAGCACGAACGGCAGTTGCATCTGCCCGCTGCCGAACAGTTCGCCGACGACTTTCATGCCACCGAGCAGGACATCGTTGATGATCTGCAACGGCGTGTAGCGGGTCCGCGCATCGTCGAGATCGGCGATGAGCGTTTCGCGACGACCCTGGATGATCGCCTGTTCGAGGCGTTCCTCGATCGTGTTGCCGAGTGGCCGTGCGGCACGCTTTTCGCCTTTTTTGTCGGCGTAATGTTCGATAATCATCTGCAATGGGTCTTCGATACATTCGCCGGCGGCGTTGAAGACGCGTTCGTCGAAGAACAACCGGCGTGCGAGTTCCTTGCCCTCAGCGTCGATGTTGTTCAGCGGCATAATCTTCGCGGCGTGCAGAATCGCGGAGTCGAGGCCGTACTCCATCGCGTAGTGCAAATACACCGAGTTCAGCACCTGCCGCGTGTACGGCGCGAGGCCGAACGAACAGTTACTGAGGCCGACGTGCGTAAGGCAACCTGGCAGGCGTTGTTTGATGAGCCGGATCGCTTCGAAAGTCGCGATGGCGCTCTTGCGGGTTTGCTCTTGCCCCGTGCTCACGGGAAACACGAGCGGATCGAACATCAGGTCCGATGGCGGAATCTTGTACTCGTGAACGACGATGTCGTAGATGCGTTGCGCGACTTCGAACTTCCACTCGGCGGTGTCGGCTTGGCCCTTTTCATCAATGGTCAGCGCGACCAGTCCGGCCCCGTACTTCTTCGCGAGTTTCGTCTTCGGGTCGAGCGTTTTACGGCCGTCTTCGAGGTTGATGCTGTTGATGATCGTTTTGCCCGAACACAACTTCAATGCGGCTTCGATGACGAGATTCTCGGTGCTGTCGAGCATCATCGGCTTCGTCAGCACGGCGTTGTAGCGTTTGATGACTTCCTTCATGTCACGCACGCCATCGCGGCCGACGTAATCGACGCAGACATCGAGCAAGTGTACGCCTTCGCGCTCTTGTTCCTGCGCCATCGCGGTGAGGCCGTTCCAGTCTTCCTTCTCCAGAAGCTGTTTGAATTTCTTCGAGCCGTTGGTGTTCGTGCGCTCGCCGACAAGCAATGGGCGTTGATCGACGATGAGTTCCTGCGAGGCTTGCAAACTTGCAACCATCGGTAGGTAGACGGGGTTACGCGTGGCCGGTTTCTTGCCGTAAAGTCGCTTCGCCACGGCGGCGAGATGCTGGCTCGTCGTGCCGCAACAGCCGCCGATAATGTTGACGCCGAAATCGACGACGAAGCGTTCGAGCCACGTCGCCAGGCCATCCGGGTCGAGCGGGAAGTACGTTTCGCCGTTGCGGTTTTCGGGCAGACCCGCGTTCGGCAACACGCTCAGCTTCTTCTTGCAATGGCGGCTCAGCCCCTTGATGCTATCGAGCATCAAGTCCGGGCCGACGCCGCAATTCATGCCGATCACGTCGATCTCGTCGAGCGGTTCGAGCGCGACGAGTGCCGTGGCAATGTCCGTACCGGGAAGCATCTTCTGACGGGCATCAATGATCGTTAGTTGCACCATCAGCGGGATCCTGATGCCCGCTTTCTTCATCTCTTCGATGGCGGTGATCGCCACGATCTTCGCTTGCAGAATGTCGAAGCACGTCTCAATAAGGATCGCATCGACGCGCTCGTCGATCATCGCGCGAATTTGCGGACGGTAAGCGTCGGCCATCGTGTCGAAGTCGACGTAAATCGCGGGGTCGGTCAGCGACGGCATCTTCGTACCTGGCCCGATACTACCGACGACGAACCGCGGGCGCTCCTTCGTCGTGAAGCGCGCCGCCACTTCTTTCGCAAGGCGAATGTTCAGCCGATTGATTTCATCGAGTTGCGGATTCAGGTCGAACTCGCCGAGGCCGATCGCGTTTGCGTTGAAAGTGTTCGTCTCGACGGCATCGCAACCGGCCGCAAAGAACTCCGCGTGAATCTCGCGGATCCACTCCGGGTGCGTGTAAATGAGCGCATCCGAGAGGTTCATCAGCGATTTGCCGTTCGGCGAGTAGCCCCAGTCTTTATCGGTCGGTTTATACTTGTGTAAGCTCGTACCCATGCCGCCATCGAGGATCAAGACTCGCTCTTCGGTCAACTTCAAAAACGGCGATTCATTCGACATCGGACGGCACTCCCTTAACCCGTTCACTACCCC
>JAYSYI010000601.1:0-9361 GCA_043727665.1 Limnoglobus sp.
CACGGTGGCGAATTGCGCACTAAATTCACTTTGCCACACCCGCGTTCCGAACCTCGGTTGCACTATGCCCGACACGATAACTTCGCTCAGCGAACACCAACAAACGGCGATTCAGGACGATTACAAGGAGTACGCGAGGATTTTACGCCGTGGCGGTGATGTTCCTGCGCATCTGGAATTAGCGGCCGAAACGCGGTTTCGTGCGTGGCGAGAGGCGGCCAATTGTGGGCACCCGTGCGGGCAGGTTTTGTACGGCGAATGCCTTTCGGAAGGGATTCACACGCGGCGCGATACCGACGCCGCCTCCGACATTTTTGAAGAAGCGGCAGCGGAACTCGTCGATGCGATGTGGTTGATCGGCGAGTGTTACCTCGATGGCGCGGGCGTCGAACGCGATCGCAAGACGGCGCTCGCATGGTACACCAAGGCCGTGGAAATGGACCACCCGCCATCGGAGTATTCGCTCGGACTGATGCACTACGAAGGCCACGCGGTGAAGCCGAACGCGATGGAGGCCGCCGAGTGGTTCCTGCGTTCGGCGAACCACGGCTACATTCCCGCGATGTACAAACTCGGCAAAATGCTGATCGCCGGCGACGAGGTGAAACGCGATTACGAGTTCGCGATTCAGTGTTACACGAAGGCCGCCGAAGGGGGATTCGCGAAGGCGCAATTCGCGCTCGGCATGTGGCACCGCGACCCGTTGCTCGGCACGCCGAACGACCGCGATGCGATGCGCTGGTTGAAGGAATCCGCCCGCATGGGTAACGCCGACGCGATGTACCAGATTGGCTGTATGCACTGGAACGGCGCGGGCATGGCCATCGACGAACTCACCGGTGCCAACTGGTATGTGCAAGCCGCCAAAGAGGGCCACGCCGAGTCCGCCTACCGCGTCGGCATCTTGTTTCGCGATGGCAAAGTCGTCCGCAGAAACTTGCTCGAAGCGCACAAGTGGCTCGAAGTCGCATCGTCGAAAGGCCACAAGGACGCCACGCGTGCACTGCGCGAAATCGTCGTCACGTGATTCGCGCAATGGCGGCGTTCACGATCGCTTCGATTAGCTCGGCGTGGGTGCGGCCCATCAGGCCCGCCATGATGACGAGGTCGCTCGATTCGGGGTTGAGGCCCGGTAGCGGGTTGATTTCGAGGAAGTACGGCACGCCGTCGCGGATGCGGAAATCGAGGCGGGCCACGTCGCGGCAACTGAGCAGGTGGAACACGGTCAGTGCCGCCGCTTCGACTTCGCGGAGCACATTCACGGGCAGGTCTGGCGGGCAGGCGTAATTGATGAGCCGGACGTACTCGCGCTTCACCTCGACGCTGTACACGAAATGCTCGACGGCGTCTTTCGGGGCGATCGACATCGTGCCGAAAATTTGCGGCGGATCGTTCCCGATAATGCCGACGGTCACTTCCGTACCCGCGATGAATTCCTCGACCAGCACCGGTTGGCGATAGTCTTGCCACAGGCGCATGACGGTCGGCCCGAATTCTTCCGGCGTGGCGATTAGGCAGCGGTTGCGGATGCCTTTGCTCGAACCCTCGAATGTCGGTTTTGCGATCACCGGCAGCGTCAGCCCGCAATCGGCGAACATCGGCGGAAACTCGGCATAATCGCCATCGTACGGCGCATCGTCGAAGGTGAACACGATGCCCTTCGGTACGACGATATCGGCGGTTTGCGCCAACCGCCGCGTGAGATCTTTATCGAGCGACACGGCCAGCGCGAGCGGGTCCGAGCCGGTGTGCGCGATGCCGAGCATTTCGCACACGGCCGGAACGCGGGCTTCACGCGATCGACCGATGCCCGTGCCTTCGGCGAAGTTGAAAACGAGATCGGGCTTATCGTGCAAGATCGCACGCAGGAACGGTTCGCCGTCGCCCATCAACGACACGCGGTGGCCGAGTGATGTGAGAACGGCCGCGATCGAATGGATCGTCACGGGCGCATCGAACTCTTCGTAGAGATCATCGGGCGCATCCGCAGGCATCGGCCCATCGGGCTTGAGGTCGTAGGCAATCGCGATGTGCATGAGTCACCGATGGCGAGTAGTGTGGAATGCAAAAGACACAGGTCGACCCGACCTGTGTCTGAAAACGATTCACGTTCTGGTGCTCAGCGTGTCGCCGTGTGATGGCCGTTGCCATTTCCGTTGGTCGAACCGTTCGTGTAGCCATTGCCGTTCAGCGACAGGATTGGCAGCGTTGTCCGGAGGCTGGCCCCGTCGTGGCCGGCGGCTTCGGGCATGGTGTCGCCGCAACTCGTCGGCTCTTCGGTCGCTTCGACGACTGGGAGTTTCTTGCGGCGGGCCATTCGCTCGTTGCCTTCGGGCAGCAACGAGGATTTGTCGCCTTGCAGTAGCGCACTCACGCCGCGGGTCGGCGTCGGTGCCACGACTTCGGGGGCTTTGTCGGTTGCCTGATAGCGGACCAACATCCCCTCGTAGTTTCGCAGGACGACGGCATCGTCGGACATGCTGACGAGGTAGTTCGGCATAAGCGGAATCTTGCCGCCGCCGTGGGGGCTGTCCACCACGTAGGTCGGGATGCCGATGCCGGACATGTGCCCGCGTAGCCCTTCCATAATCTGCATGCCCTTCCAGATCGACGTCCGGAAGTGGCCGGCCCCGGTGACGGGGTCGCAGTGGAACAGGTAGTACGGGCGGACTTTGATTCGCATCAGGCCGCGAAGCAGTTCGCGCATCGTTTCGAGGTTATCGTTGACGCCCTTCAACAGCACCGAGTGATTGTTGATCGGCATACCGTGGCGGAGCAGCGACTTACAAACGCGGGCCGCCTCGGGGGTGATTTCCCGCGGGTGGTTGAAGTGCGTCTGAATGTACACCTTCTCCGTACCGGCGAGGAGGTCCAACAGTTCTTGATCGTACAACCGTTGCGGCAGCGTCACGGGGACTCGCGTACCGATGCGGATGACATCGACGTGGTCGATGGCCTTCAGGTTGTCGAGGTAGTAGCGCAGTTTGCTGAGCGGCAACGTGAGAGGATCACCACCGGAAACGATCACATCGCGAATTTGCGGGTTTTTGCGAATGTAATCGATCATCCGCTCGTCGTCTTTGCTGACGCCTTCCCAGCCACCGCGCGTGAGGGTCGCGCGTTTGCGGGTGCAGTAGCGGCAGTACATCGAGCAGTTCGGCGTGGTAATCATCAACACGCGGTCGGGGTAGCGGTGCGTGAGGCCGGGTACCGGGGAATCCTTTTCTTCTTCGAGCGGGTCTTCGAGTTCGAAGCCCGATTCCGCTTCGAGCGGCGAGGGTACCGATTGCAGTCGGATCGGATCGGCCGGGTTCGACGGATCGATCAGCGAAAAGTAGTAGGGCGGAATGGCGAGCTTGTAATCGCTTTCCAGTTTTCCCAAGGCTTCGAGTTCGTCGGGGGAAAAGGAAATGAGGTTGCGAAGCTGACGAATGGACCGGACAGAATTTTGGGTCTGCCATCGCCAGTCGTCCCATTGGTAGTCCGGCACATCCTGCCATGCCGGATTGCGTCGCATTCGACTCGGAGGCTCGTCTTCCTCGAATCCGCTCACGACCGGAAGGGCCGTCTGATTGGCGAGCGGTTGGCGCGCTTCGGACTCGCTCATAAACACCTGGACCTCCACGGTTCTACTCAACCCGGATTGCGGTCAACAGCGACCACCAATTCTGCGGGGAAGTAACGGAACGCGTCGGGTGAGATACGCTCGTACTTTCTTAATGAAGAATCCTAACGCCCCATTTCAGAAAGACAAGTTTGCATTTGCCCGCTCGCGCAGATTCTGACGCGCGCGCTAGGCGCGAAGCCTGCGGCGCGAGTCTCATACCGGCACGTGGCCGCGCGCGCTGCGAATGGAATCTCCGATTCGCAACGCCAATCGGGCCTACAAAACAAGCGTGATAACGGCATACCGTCGTACCGTGGTGCGTGTCAACACGAAAATCGACCGCACCACTGTCAGTGGGGTGTCAGCGGTATGGCGCGCGGCAAAAATTTTGTGCGGAATTCTCGTTCGGCTTCGCGATCTTCGTTCCCTTTCGGCACGCCGAACGTCAATACGCCGTCCAATAACTCCGGTGTCAGCACGCCGCGGATGCGCAACCAGTGCAACAAGTCGCAGTAATTGTCGAAGTAGAACCAATCGTTCGGCGTGTAGCCCGTGTAGCCATTCACGGTCGGTACGCCCGCCTCCATCGCGCCCCACATGACATCGACTTGCAACGCGTACACCGCGAACTCATCGGTGTCGCGCGGCGGGAATGCATACACCACTTTCACGCCGGGTTCTTTGCGTATCGCATTCGCCCACGCCTCGCCTTGGTTCCGCGAGTGCGCCACCGGGTATCGCACTTCGTTCCAGCGTGGGTCGCCGGGCGGAATCATCTGCAAATCCAGCACCAACGCGATCAGAAACATCGGGACGATCGCACGATAGCGAAAGCGCAACGAGGCTTCGAGCACGCAACCGACGAGGAAGCTGAGCGGCACCAACAGCACCAGAATCACGCGGCCACTCGCGCGCAATTTGGCAATGCCGGGTACCGCTAACAGCCCTTCGTAGATCGACGCACCACTCACTTGCAAGAACAACAACGGGACCGGCAACAGCACCGCAATCATCACGACGGCACATGTCGGCAGGTTGTTTCCGGGTATCAGTTTCCCGCGCAATCGCCGTAGCAATTGTGCGACACCAAACAGCACGCCGACATACGCGATCGCGCCGGGAAATAGCAATTTCTCCCAGACGAACGGCACCGCGTCTCGGTCCGGCAAAACTGCGCGCAGCCAGCCCCACGACTGCGATTCCACCGGTGGCCGTACCCATGCGGCCGCGTCTGGCGCGATCGAGAGAACCTCCGCGATGGGCAAAACGCGGTACGTCGTGCTCGTCCGCAGATACGGCACCGTTACGTACGCCAATACCAACGCGGGAAGTGCGCACCCGCTGATGCGACGCAGCCACTCGGCACGACCGGGGCGAAATATCGCCTTCCACGGCAGCGATTTTCGTGCAACGACCACCGTTGCCACCGCCACCGCTGCCATCAGCATCACCGAGAATAGCCCGATGTACATGTTGCAAGTCATTTGCCCGACGAGGCACCCGGCCGCGCCGCTGAACCATACCCACGACGGCGACCAAAGGAACCGCCACACGCACGCCACCGCCATCGGCACGAGGAACCGTGGCACCATCTGAATGTGCGTCACTTGCCCCATCATCGGCAGCGCGAACGCGAATAGGTAACTACCCGCGATCGCTGCCAACGCGCTCAAGCCGAGCTTGCGTAACCCCCAATAACAGCCGATATAGTTCAGCGCCGTCAGCCCGAGGTACCACAACTGGAACGCGCGTTCGGGGTCCGCACCGAACTTGCGACACGCGGCATATAGCGGCAGGGTGCCGAGGTGATTCTCCGAGCCGGTCGTCATCCAACGCGCAGGGAAGCAGAACCGCGAATGCCAGAAGTTGCGTTCTTGGCCATTCAGCCAGCGATAGCCATGTTCGAGGATGTAGTGATTGAAGCGATTGTCGATGTGGTCGCCCGGCAGATACTGCAATTCCGACCCGACGAGGTTCAGCGGCCCCTGCCACAACCCCACGGCCAGCAAAACCAACGCAACGAACCAACGAATGAAAACCGCAGACATCGATTGATACTCCGGACGAATTTCGCCCGTTGTATCCCCGAAGCCAATCCGCTGTCAATCGCAGCGAGGACGCGTTACAAAATGTACTTGCTCAGATCTTCGCGTTGGATGATCGCGCCGATCTTTTCGCGGACCATCGGACCGTCGATGATGATTTGTTTCTCGATGAGGTCCGGCCCTTCGTAGCTGTACTCTTCGACGACTTTTTCGAGGATCGTGTGCAGTCGCCGCGCGCCGATGTTCTGAGTCGAGCGGTTGAGCTCGAATGCGAGATCGGCGAGCGCTTCGATGCCATCGGGGGTGAACTCGAGTTCGACGCCTTCGGTACGCAGCAGTTCCGCGTACTGCTTCGTTAAGGCATGTTTCGGCTCGGTCAGGATGCGGTGGAAGTCGGCTTTCGTGAGGTCGGTGAGTTCGACGCGGATGGGGAAACGGCCCTGTAATTCGGGCATGAGGTCCGACGGTTTCGAGACGTGGAACGCGCCCGCGGCGATGAACAAAATATGGTCGGTGCGAACGGCACCGTACTTCGTGTTCACCGTCGTGCCTTCGACGATCGGCAGCAAGTCGCGCTGCACGCCCTGCCGCGAAACATCCGGCCCGTGCCCCGATTGCGGCCCGCAGACTTTATCGATCTCATCGAGAAACAGAATGCCGTGATTTTCGACGAGGTTCACGGCTTCCTCGTTCACCAGCGAGCGATCGATGAGGTTCTCCGTCTCTTGTTCGAGCAGTGTCTTGCGGGCTTCGCGAATCGAAATCTGTCGCGGTTGCTGGTTCTTTGGCATCATCTTTTCGAACATGCTCTGCAAGTCGACATCCATGTTCTCCATACCCATGTTGGAGAAGATTTGTACCGGCGACGACTTCTGCTCGAGGTTCAACTCGACCATGCGATCTTCGAGTTCGCCGGCGAGCAACATCGTGCGAAACTTCTCGCGGGTGCGTTGGCGTTTCTCTTGCTCTTCGCTCTCGCCTTCGGGTTCCCACTGCGTATTCTTTGGCGTGGGCACGAGCAGATCGAGCAACCGTTCGGTCACGCGCTCCGCTGCCTTTTCCTTGACGTATTCGCGTTGTTTCTGTTTCACGATGCCGATCGCGGCTTCGGTGAGATCGCGGATCATGCTGTCGACATCGCGGCCGACGTAGCCGACTTCGGTGAACTTGGTGGCTTCAACTTTGACAAATGGCGCACTCATGAGCTGCGCGAGTCGGCGTGCAATCTCGGTTTTGCCGACGCCGGTCGGCCCGATCAGGATGATGTTCTTCGGCGTGATGTCTTTGCGGAGTTCTTCGGGGAGTTGCTGTCGCCGCCAACGGTTGCGGATGGCCACGGCCACGGCTTTCTTAGCCGCCGTCTGCCCCACGATATGCTTATCGAGTTCCGCAACAATCTGTTTGGGTGTCAGCGATTCCAAGGTAACCTCTTCGAGAATAACATGCGTATTTAACTGACTTCGACGACTTCGATGTTTCGGTTCGTGTAGATGCAAATATCCCCGGCGATCTCCAAGGAACGGCGGACGACGTCGGCGGGGGTGAGTGTTGAGTGTGCGAGTAATGCCCGTGCGGCGGCGAGTGCGTACGGCCCGCCGGAGCCGATTGCGAGTACGCTATCGGTCGGGGAGATGACATCGCCGGTGCCGCTGATTAATAGCATGTGCTCGCGGTCCATAACGATCATCATCGCTTCGAGCCGCCGGAGAATGCGGTCGGTTCGCCACTCTTTCGCCAGTTCTGCGGCCGCGCGGGGAACCGAACCCTGGTGGTCTCGAAGCTTCGCTTCGAATCGTTCGAGCAACGAGAACGCATCGGCGGCGGCACCGGCGAAACCGGCGATCACCTTGCCATCGTAGAGTTTGCGAATCTTCTTCGCGTCGGACTTCATGACGATGGTGCCGAGTGTCACTTGGCCGTCACCACCGATGGCCGATCCGGCGGAAGTCTTGACGGCGCATATGGTTGTCGCACGAATCTTCGGCACAAATCGGTCCTCGTAAGCGGTTGTTCGCGTCAGGGTATATTATGCTGGAATAGAAGATGCGCGTCAGATTCGCCGAAAATCGGGAAACCGAATCGGTTTGTCTCGCATGTCGCTCGCTTTTGCCCATAAAATGTCCGATGATGGCAGACGAATGACCGTTACCATTGCATTCACAACAAAATCCCACATGGGTAAGGAGAGAACCTTGAACCGATTGTTCCGAAAACTGGCAGTATTCGCCGCAGTCATCGCGGGCGGCTTCTTCGCCGCGCCCGTCCAAGCTTCGAATCCTGGCGTCATGAACATCGACGATGGCGCGGGGCTGTTCAGCCGCGAGGCCGTATCGAAGGCGAAAGAGACCTTCACCGAAACGACGTTTCTCTCGAAGACGCATTACGCCGTCGTGACCATGAGCCGCGTACCCGAGTCGAAGAAGGCCGAACTCGACGCGATCGTGAAAGCGAAAGACAAAGATGGCAGCAACCGCTTCTTCAATAATTGGGCACGCGAATTGGCCCGAAGCAAAGACTCCAAGGGCGACGTCTTCACGCTGATTTACAAAGATGCGTCTTCGACGATGTTCCACGTCTCAACGATTTCCGATAAGGAATCGGATGTGTTTCGCCACTTCAACGACACGAAAGCGGGCGAAGTATCAAAGTTCTATGTCGATGCCTTGCGTAAAATCCGCGATGGAAAGCTCGACAGCGATCAAGCGAAGAAAGAGATGGATGCGGCACTTTTGCCCGCAACCCAGATCGTCATTGACGATCTGAAAGACACGTCGGCCCCCGACAAGAAAACGAGCCGCACCAACAACAGTGTTACAAAAGCGGCTGGAGGATCGAACATCATGAGTTACGTCTGCTACGGGTTCGTCGCGCTCCTCGGCATCTGGCTCGTCGTCGGCCTGATCCGCGCCTTCACCGGTGGCGGTGGTGGCGGCGGGAATGGCGGGGGCGGTTACGGTGGTGGGGGCGGCGGTGGCGGCGGGTTCATGTCCGGCCTGATGGGCGGAATGCTCGGCGGCATGGCCGGAGCCTACCTGTACAACAACATGTTCGGCGGCGGTATGCACAACAACGACGCCATGGCCGGCGATTCGTACAACAACGGCAATAACGACAGCGGCAACAACGATACCGGCGACGGCGACTACTCCAGCGGGGCCGAAGGTGGCGATGGCGACTTCGGCGACGCCGGTGGTGGCGGTGACGCCGGCGGCGGTGGCGACTGGGGTGGCGATGCCGGAGGTGGCGGCGACTTCGGTGGCGGCGGTGGCGACTTCGGCGGAGGCGGTGGCGACTGGTAACCCCGCAACAACACAACCCCACGCCTGCGGATGCATTCCGCAGGCGTTTTTTACGATATGCGGAGTGTACCAATGGATTTGCCAGGCCACGAACAGCTGAGTGACGATGAGGATCGCGAGATCACACGCAGGCTCGCTGCGATGGATGCGAATCCCAATTCGATGCGTCCTTGGCCAGAGGTCGAGGCACGCATACTGAGGGATCTCAGGCTACCGCCATACAGCAACGATTTGGCCCGTCGTTGATTTCACTATCAACGCTCAACTCTTAACTAACGACTATTCACGTAACGATGCTTTCCTTCGCTCACTCGATCTATTTGTGGTTGTTGCCGTTCGGCGTGCTGTTCGGCGTCTGGTGGTTTCGTCGCGCGAAACCGGCGCTGCGGTACTCGCAACTCGCGTTGCTC
>JAYSYI010000602.1:0-3069 GCA_043727665.1 Limnoglobus sp.
GATTTGCCGCCGACGAGCGTCACGAGGTGCGGATAACTCACGAAGTACGGGTCGGGGATAATCACTTCATCGCCGGGGTTGACGACTGCCATCATCGCCAACAGCAACCCGCCGCTCGTGCCACTCGTGATGATGACATCGCGGTCCGCATGGCCGTAACGCAGTTTCAGATCCGCAAGAATCCGATCGCGCAGTTCCGACACACCCTGCGTGACAGTGTAGCCATTCAGGTTACGATCGATTGCGTCTTTTGCAGCATTCTTGATCGCGTCCGGCACCGGAAAGTGCGGCTGGCCGATACTCAGATTGATCGGATCTTTTAAAGACCGACCGAGTTCGAAGACCTTACGAATCCCCGAGACTTCGATCTGTTTCGTACGGTCCGCAATCAGGTGGGAAGTCGACACGTTTTCAGGGCCTTTGCGTTGGGAAAGCCAATGGTGCAACCATCGGGTACAGCGGTTCTGTCGATAATGGGTGCAGCCCTCTCCCATGGTTCCACCATGGGCTACGTGAGGGATCCCTTCAGGATCGATGAGTCTGAACCCCGACCCTGAAAGGGTCGCTCCTTCAGCCCATGGTGTAACCATGGGGCGATCAAATCCCTAGCTCATCGGTAGATGATCTTTGCCGGGCAGTTGTACGGGGGCGAAGGAGCCTTTGCCGCCGAGTACGAGCTTGAATAAATCGTCGCCGCCGACGGGGGTTGGCAGTGCGAATTGTTCGCCGTAGAGGAAGCCGCAACGGCCGCCCATGTAGCCGTTCGCGGAGGTGAGATAGTGGCGAACTTTCTCGAAGCGGTTGCCGTCGAACTGCGACTGATACGCCTTTACCGCTTCGAGCTTTTGCTCGATGGTTTCGGAGATGTCTATGACGAATGTGCTGTTCCACAAGCGGTTTTCGGCATCGGACGGGAACGGAGCGTAAACCAAGTGCGGCACGCGATACGGTGAGGTATCGTCGAATCGTTCGTCCCATTTCGTCAGTTGCGAGTGGAACCGCGCGGCTTCGGCAATCAGCCCACCCTGGTAGTGGTCCGGCGAACCGGCGGGGGTTCGACCGAAGGCGGCAATCACCACTTGCGGGCGATACGTGCGGAATGCCGTGGCGAGCGCGTAACGGGCTTCGGGGCCGTCCATCAGAATGCGGTTCGGGAGATCGATGTTGATTCGCACCTGCACGCCGAGGATCTCCCGTGCGAGTTCGGCTTCCTGCTTGCGAATTTCGAGGCTTCCGCGTGGCGTTGGCTCGCCGCACGTGAGATCGAAGATACCGACGCGGTAGCCTTGCTTGACGAGTTTCGCCAGCGTGCCCCCGCAGAGGATTTCCAAATCGTCCGGGTGGGGTGCCACCGCCACGACATCGAGGCGTTCGGGCAGATTCGTCGCGTCGTCCATTCGAGTCTCTCCAGGTGCGTTCTTATAACGTATACGCCAGTACCCTCCGTTCCAAGCAGACCTTACGACCGACGAGAAGCGCCGACACATGACGGAACCGACCATCGACACCGCCACCGTACGCCAACTGATCCACGATGCCATCATTCGCGGCGACTTTCAGCGTGCCACCTTCGGCGGAAAAGCGCGTTCCCCGCAGTCCGGCGAATGGCTTCGCGTCATCGTTCGCCCCGTCGAGATTCGCGGTACGAAGCACGTACAATTCGAGTATTTCGACCAGACGAAATGCGTAACGAAGAACCACCTGCCGCACGAATCGACGAAGCCACTCGACGAACTGATCACTCTCGGTTACGCGGGCGTTCACATCACGACAGCGACTGAAGAGATCGATATCCACATCACGAAAAAAGGGCGAATCCAGATCGGCCGTCGCAAGGTGGCGACACCGGTGAGTAAGCCCGAACCACACAACCGCACGAAAGAACTCACGATTCCCGAAGGACGTCGCCATGCCTTGCTCGAAGCGCTCGGCGTACTGGCACGCGATGGCCAAGTGCGGCCGACGAAACGCTCGAAATTTACGCAGATTAACGAGTTTCTGAAGCACCTCAAACACACGCTTGATGTCGATGCGTTGCGTGCGCTTAAACGCCCTGTTGAGATTCTCGACTGCGGTTGCGGTTCGAGCCAACTCACGCTGATGGCACACCACACGCTGAACGAAGAATGGAAGATTCCCGCACGGATTATCGGCGTCGATGTCAACGAGGAAGTCATCCGTAAGAGTGCCGCGCGTGCCGACCGTATCGGTACCGAGGGCGTCGTGTTTTCGTGCGGGCGGATCGATGCACTCGCGGTCAAACCCGATATTGTCTTCGCGCTACACGCCTGCAACACCGCCACCGACGATGCGCTCGCCGTCGCGATTCGCAACACGTCGCAATACATATTCGCGGTGCCGTGCTGCCACAATCACTTGAACGAGCAATTTAACCAAACCGGTTCGCCCGAACTGCTCCAACCGATCTTTCGCCACGGCATCATGCACCAGCGAATGGCCGACATCGTAACCGATACGTTTCGTGCCCTGATTTTGAAACTCGCCGGGTATCGTGCGGACATCGTCGAGTTCATCAGCCCCGAACATACCGCACGCAATTTGCTGATCCGTGCGACGTACATCGGCCCCGTGACGGATGAACGGATTTTCGAAGAATACCGCACGTTCCGCGCGTTCTGGGGCGTGACGCCGTACCTCGAAACCGTTCTCGGTGAGACGTTCCCCGCGATATTATGTAAACCAACAATCTGACAGTATGGCTCTTTATCGTGGAGATACGAATGGGTTTTCGATGTGGGATCGTCGGGCTGCCGAACGTCGGGAAATCGACGCTGTTCAACGCGCTGCTGTCCACGATTCAGGCGGAGGCAGCGAACTACCCGTTCTGTACGATCGAGCCGAACCTCGGTCGCGTCCTCGTTCCCGATGAACGCCTCGTGAAACTCGCCACGATCGCCGGGTCGAAAGAGACGATCCCGACGCAACTCGAATTCGTCGACATTGCGGGCCTCGTTCGCGGGGCCAGCAAAGGCGAAGGCCTTGGGAACAAGTTCCTGTCGCACATTCGCGAAGTCGATGCGATCATGTACGTGCTGCGATGTTTCGAAG
>JAYSYI010000603.1:0-3062 GCA_043727665.1 Limnoglobus sp.
CCGTTCGCAGTGTCGCGCAAAACCGTGTAACTCAACTATCATCGGCCATACGAAGATGCGAGTTTAATGAAGCCGCTGGGATTTGAGACGAGTGGGGCACTCGCTCACACCTTCTTGAAGTCCGTGACGAGTTCGAAGGTGCCATCGGGGAGCGGGACTTTGCGGTAGTCGCCGAAGAGGTTGGGCGAATCGGCGCGAAGCACATCGAGGACATGGCCCGCGAGCTTGCGGATTTCGGGTTCGGCCGCTGACGATCCGCGTTGTTCCATAAAGTGACGCAACGCGCGGGCATTCGCCGTCACGAAAATCTTCGTCTCCGTCGCGTTCGGCAACACACTGCGTGCCGCTTGCCTTGCCGCTTTGCGGCGCGTCGTGCGATCGGGGTTCTGCGGCAACATCGCCGCCGCCGCGGCCGCCGGATCGCCGAGTTTCTCGTTGAGTTTTTCCGCGAGTTTCACATATGATTCGTGCGCATGTTTCACGGCATCCAGCCAGATCGCATGAAGTTCCGCATCGTTCGCAATAATGTCCGGCTCGACATATTCGGCAACAGATTCATCGACGTATCTTTGTGAAAGCTGAGAATAACCCATCCCCGCGCGATGTCGCACGAGTTCGTGCGAGAGGCTGCGGCTGATACCCGTAAACACGAAACTCCAGACGCCATGTTCGAGTACCGAACCGTGGCCAACTTCCTTAATATGGTGCAAATACGCGGAGTTGCCTCCGGGTCGCGGTTTGGCGAACGACATGTAACAGAGTCGCCCCGCCGTCTCTGTGAGTATCTCGGCGGGCACTTCGCTATCGCTGTTCCAACTCACGCCGTGGTCGCTGAGCAGCCGTTCCAGTTCGGCGGTCGCCACCATCTGCTTGCCCACCAAATAAACGCCCGGTTCGACGATGGCCCGGATCGTGTCGGTCGATTGCGTAGTCATGAACAGTCTCGGTAACGGATCGCAGAAGCAACGAACGCGACGCGGGCAATACCCGGACATGGGAAACGATGAAACGCCAATTGCTGGCCGTCGTATATTGATAGGGCTGGGCATTTCCTTTCTGCGAGGGTTCCGATCATGTTCACAGGTACCGTCCGTCGGTTGACGGCCGTAGTGATGTTGGCACTGTTTGCGACGACGTCGCGGGCGGCCGAAACGCCGCTACAAGAGATTCTTTCGTGGGTGCCGCACGATGCCGCCGCGTTCGCGCACGTCGATGTCGCCACGGTCTGGAAAAGCAAGCCGCTGCTGGCCGTGCGCAAACTCAACCCTGAGAAAATCTTCGATAAATTGCAAGATTTCGCGAATATCGCGAGCATCCCACCCGAAACCGTGCAAACCTTCACGATCTTCCTGCCGAAAATTAAAGGCAACGGCGACCAAAATGCCGTCGTCGCTGCGTTCACGTTCAACAAGCCTTACGACCCCAAAAAAGTTGTGTCCGCTATCCGTCTGTTGTCTAAGTTCGACGAGAAGAAAATTAAGGAAATCCAGCCAGGCATTTTTGACTTCAACCCCGGACAAGCCGACAATCTTCGCCTCATGATGGACAACCCGAATCGGTTCGTCATACTCGGGCCGAAAGCGTTCGACATGGCGAAGCCGCAACCCGCAGGTGTCAAAGGCCCTATCTCGGACGCGATCGCACTGGCCGCATCGGGCCAACATGCCGCATTCGGCTTAAACTTCGCAAATTTCCCCGACGAAATCCGAATGGAAAATGGTCAGGCCGAACTCGAGCCGTTCAAGCCGCTGCTGTTCGCCGACGGGATCGTCGGCAAGCTCGATATTGGTGACGAACTCGTGCTGAACATCCTCGCACGCTGCCCCACGAAGGTGAAGTGCGTCGAAGCGGAAAAATCGATGGGCGTCGCCCGAACGCTTTTGCAAACTGTGCTCGGTGCGGCGAAAGGCGAGATCGAGAAATCGAAAGACGAGACGCTAATGAAGTTGATTGAACTCACGAAAGAAGCACAGATCGTGCTACGTTCGGCGAAGATTCAGAGCAACGAGAAAGAAGCCTCCGCGACGCTGACGGTACGTTCGGATCTCGATATCGCGCCATTGATTGCGCAAATCACCGGCGCGCCGGGCACAGGCGGAGCCGCCACGGCCCGAACGCAGAACAACATGAAACAAATCGCCCTCGCGATGCACAGTTACCACGACGCTTACGGGGCGATGCCGGCCGCTGCGGTACTCGGCAAGAAGGGCAAACCGCTACTGTCGTGGCGCGTGCAGATTCTGCCGTTCGTCGAGCAAGATAACTTGTACCAACTGATTAAACGCGATGAGCCGTGGGACAGCGTCCACAACAAGAAAGTCTTCGACGATCACCCGATGCCGAGTGTGTTCGAAGTAGTCGGCGCGAATAAGCCCGGCGACAAAAACACGCACATGCAGGTATTTCGCGGCAACGGAGCGATGTTCGATCTGGTGAAGGGCATTAAGCTTGTCGAGATTACCGATGGCACATCGAACACGATCATGGTCGCAACCGCAAAGACGGCGGTGCCGTGGATGAAGCCCGACGACATCGAATTCGACCCGAAGACCGACCCACGCGACTTCTTGTTATACATCGGCGGACTAACGAACATTAGCTTCGGCGATGGCTCGGTGCGAACCTTAAAGAAGACCATCACGGTCGAAAATATGCGGGCATTGATTACGAAATCTGGCGGCGAAGCCGTGACCATCGACTAATTCTATCTTTGGTATCCGATACGCCGTGCCCGCGCTTCGCTCCGAAGACTCCGCGGCGCGGCTAAACGTTAAACAGGTCACACGCTATGCGTACGTTCGTTCTGTTCCTGCTACTCACGGCCACGGCCTCCGCGCAAGACATGCCGCTCCGGGACTTCATCCCCGATGGCGACACGTGGAAACTGGTGGCCGATGCGGGTATAACACCTGCGAAAATGGCGTTCGAGAAACTCGGCGACAATACACCGAACGCCACGGTCAAGAGTCGAGATGGCACGACGGTATTCGTCGGGTTGACGGGTCAGACTTTTGTTTGGGCGTATCGTGTGAATGCGGAGGGGAAGCCCGAATCGGGGGCGG
>JAYSYI010000604.1:0-9322 GCA_043727665.1 Limnoglobus sp.
TTCCGGATAAGTCCGCGACGACGATCGTGAACGCGCCGTCGGCGGGCAGTGTGATCGTTAAGCCCGCATCGGTGGTGCCGGGTAAGTCGTCGTTCTTCAAAAGTTCCTTGCCAGTGGCATCGAGAACTGCAAGCGACAAATCGAGTGGCGAGCCGAACCGCCGTGCCTCGGCCGCCAAGTTCCACACGTCGCCTTTTTTGCCCACGCACGCAAACCGCACACTCGATTGCAACATCACGCCGGTGATCGCGGCCGGCAACGCAAGCACCTGCTCCGGCGCAGCCGTGGCGACTGACTCCGGGGTGTCACTTAGCGGAATATCGAACGCGGGCGTGGAGCCGAACGGCGTGTCGAGCTTGTGTGTGAGAGCGGGCAATTTCGCATCGGCGGGGAACGTGATTTTGCGCACCAACGATTCCAGTTTCGGCTTCCCCGTGGATAGCCCGTAGCCGACGAATTCGACTTCGCGCGTCTCACCGCGCTTAGCGACGGCGGGGATCGTGGCAACGACGCGCGGGCCTGCGCTCAGTGCCAGCCGGTAGACCGATGAACGATCCCCGCGGAAGTCGAAATCGTGCAAACTCACCGTATATTCCGCGTTCGCGTTTGCCCAAAATGTGACGGCCAGATCGTGGCCGTCGGTATCGACGGCATCGGCGATCATCTGCCCTTTTGCATCGCGGATACTCAGTGCCGCATGAATATTCACCCCGAGCCGACGCGCATACAAGTCGCACGTAACGGGGCCATCTTTGGCCACCGCGAACCGGTACGCATCGACTTCCTCGACACGTGACAAACATCCGTTGACCGTCACCGGCAGCGGCGGAAGTTTTTGTATACCCTTCGTTGTTGGCAGTTCGTTCACCTCGGGATCGGTGCCAACCCAGAAGAGACCTGTCTTCGCTCCGGTTCCGCTCGCACTCGCCACCGCCCAGCGGATCGGGCCGGTCGGCAAGTCGGCGGGGAGTGTGAACCGCGCCGCGCGTTCGCGTGGCAATAGCGGCGCGGTACTCGTGCTTTTCGCCCCGAACCAAAACGGCGGTGGCGGCACCAGCACCGGCCCTTGCTCGCCGGTGATTTCCAACTTCACACGCGGATCGAGCACGAACAATTGCACATCCGGCGTCCAGTCGTAACCGCCGAGTTGCACATCGATCGTCGTGCCCGCTTTGCCACCCGAAGGGAAAACATACCCCGGCTCCGGGGCTTTCAACTCCGCCGTTTGTTTCGGCTTCTGTGCGAGCACGGGCGATGCGTAAATGAGCACGAACGGTAGCGTGATTGCGATGACGGATAGCTTGAGTTGAGAAAGCACGATCGATCCTCCCAGTTTGGCAAGGATGCGATCATATCCGCGATTGGAAACGAACGCTACTTTCGTTTCGGTTTGGCGAAGCGGGACTTGGCCCACTTGGCTTGTGGCTTCGAGAGTGGCGGTAGCGGTTCTTGCGAGTAGTCGATGGTGGCGTCGTAAGCGGCGCGTTCGTAGGCGGTCGTCAAAACGCTTTGCAAATCGAGCGGTGCATCGGCGTCGGGGGCGCGTAACGGTATGCCAATCGTGGGTAATTGTTGTTCGAGATGGATCGGCCAGACACGGCCCTTCGGTCGGAGTTCGACGGGCAAAACATGCACGGAATAATCGTGCGGCACGAGCCGATTTTGCACGAACGGATCGAGCGACACATTTCCGCGAAGCAGATCGATCTCGACCCAATGGATCGACGACCGCATGATTTCCAGCCGTTTCTCGACGAAACTCCGCCGTCCCGCCGAACCGGGTATCTTGTTGCTCGGACTGATTACCTCTATCACGGTCACGATGTTCCGCGTGTTCGCATCGATGATTTCGATCCTCGCTTCGCGAATGTCTTCATTCAACAAAGTGACCAGAACAACCGGATCTGCTATCGCTAAGTTGCTGTTGGATCGCGCACCATAATCGCCTGTATCCCGAATTTTCACATCGGGAATGTACAACGCTAAACCGGGGTCGTCGGCTTCGGGTAGATACGTCCGCTCTTCGACGCGCGCGACGTAACCGGGGCGAATCATCCGGTTCAGTTGCTCGCGAATTCCGGAGATTAACTCATGGTGAACGTCCGGCCAAAGCGCAGGATGTTCGAGATACGGGTCCATTCCAGGAAATGGCGACGGCATTCGACAACTCCCGGTTTCCCCGCCTGTGTTCGCATCGAGCATGATGCTACATTATGATTATTGTATTACCGCCACCGACCGCAGCGGAAGTCAACTGATCTTCAGGAGACACGACATGGCGATGCTCGAAAAAATTGAAATCAAAGGGTATCGCTCGATTAAGGCCGCCAGTATCGAGCTTCGGAAACTCAATGTGCTCATCGGCGCGAACGGCGCGGGGAAAAGCAACTTCATCTCGTTCTTCAAGCTACTCAACGAGATGATGGCAGGCCGCTTGCAAGAATATATCGGCAAAACGGGGCGGGCACAGTCCATCCTGCACTTCGGCCCGAAGATGACGCCACAACTGGAAGCGATGCTGGAATTTGACGACGATGGCGTACAGAATTGGTACGGTCTACGTTTTTTTCACGCCTCGGGTGATACGCTTGGTTTTGCCGATGAAACGCTGCGATATCTCCAACTGGGATACCCCCAACCGGACGAAATTTCTTTAGGGAGTGGCCATCAAGAAGCAAAAATATGCGAGGAAGCAAATCGTGGTGAACTGAACGCCATGTTCATTCGCCATCTTCTGAATCAATGCCAGGTTTACCATTTTCACGATACATCCGCAACAGCCCCAAGTCGGCTTGTTAGCTATATAAATAATAATCATCGTCTATTGTCCGATGCAGGAAATCTGGCATCGATGCTATATGTTTACCAACAAAAGCACGAAGTTGTCTACAAGCGTATCGTGTCAACGGTGCGAAAAATCATGCCCGATTTCGGTGATTTCGATCTCGCGCCGAGTCGGCTGAATCCGAACGAAATCTTTCTCAACTGGAGAAAGAAGGGGTCGGACTACTTGTTCGGTCCGCATCAGATTTCCGATGGCACGCTTCGCGCGATGGCGATCATAACACTATTACTACAACCCGAAGTGGACCTGCCCGATGTGATCATTCTCGATGAACCAGAATTGGGCCTGCATCCTCACGCACTGGAAATTGTAGCTGGGCTGTTGCGGGCGGTTTCCGAGAAAACGCAGGTAATTGTCGCGACGCAATCGCTCACTTTCCTCAACAACTTCGAGCCTTCCGAGATTATCGCTGTCGATTGCTACAACGGGCAATCGCAGTTTCATCGGCTCGAACCCGAACCACTGAAAGATTGGCTGGAAGACTACTCCATTGGCGAATTGTGGCAGCGAAACGTCATCGGAGCGGGACCGATGCCATGAGACAGTTGTACATTTTTTGTGAAGGACAAACAGAACAAATATTCTGCTCGCAGGTCTTGCAACCGCATCTGTTTTTGCACGGCGATGTTTTCATTCATACCTTGGCGGCAGGGGAAAAGAATCATCGTCACGTCCATGGTATCGGCACGCGATCGAAGTATGAGAAGGTGCGAAAGTTCATAATCAACACGATCAAACATCGCGCAGGAACAAACGTCTATTTCACGACGTTGTTCGATCTATACGCCTTGCCGTCAGACTTTCCTGGTACTGAAACAAATAAAAAGAACCCGTCGAACCCAACGCCTTATGTGCGAGCTTTGGAAGGGGCATTTCGTCAAGACATCAATTGTCAGCACTTCCTGCCATATCTGCAATTGCACGAATATGAAACGATGCTGTTTGCCGACCCGGAAGCGTTTCGGATTTCATTCGAAAACTGCGATGCTAGGATACAGAAACTTCTTGCGATTGTGGTTTCGGTGAAGAACATCATCGAAAACATCAACGATGGGCAGCATTCCGCGCCTTCGAAGCGGATCATCGAGGTGATTCCCGAGTATGCGGGTCGCAAGTCTACGGCGGGGCCGGACATTGCCGATAGCATCGGCATTGCCACGATTCGGTCGAAATGTCCGCACGTTCACGAATGGCTGTTGCAACTGGAAACGATTCCCTGGGCGGAGGAATTCGCTGGCGACGTTGTCTGACTTCGCCGCGCCCTGTGTTCGTATCGGGCATGATGCTACAATGAGTTTGTTGCGACACCGCCTCCGACGAGCCGTACTTCCCATGCCGACGCCGACCTCGAATATCCGTAACTTCTGCATTATTGCCCACATCGACCACGGGAAAAGCACGCTTGCGGACCAGTTCCTGTTGAAATCCGGGGCTGTTAGCGAGCGCGATATCAAGGCGCAGACGCTCGACAGCATGGACCTCGAACGCGAACGCGGCATCACGATTCGGATGCACCCCGTTACGATTTATCACAAGCACAACGGGCAGGAATACGAACTCAACCTCATCGATACGCCCGGCCACGTCGACTTCAATTACGAAGTGTCCCGCAGTTTGGCGGCGTGTGAAGGCGCGATTCTGCTCGTCGATGCCTTCCAGGGCGTGCAGGCGCAGACCGTTGCGAATGCGTTCCTGGCGATGGACGCGAATCTGAAGCTCATCCCCACGCTGAACAAAATTGACTTGCCGCACGCGCGTCCGGATTTCGTTATTGGCGAAATGGAAACGGCGCTGTTCACCGTGCCCGAAGAGGTGATGGCGGTCAGCGCGAAATCGGGGATCGGCATCGAGGATCTCATGGGTGCGGTCATCGACCGCGTACCCGCACCGACCGGCGACCCCACCGCACCGATCAAGGCGCTGATCTACAACAGCCACTTCGACACCTACAAGGGCGTCGTCGTTTACGTGCGAATGATCGATGGTTCGATCAAGCCCGGCCAGCGTGTCAAGATGATGCGAACGAACCGCGAATACGTCGTCACCGAACTCGGTCAGTTTCGCCCCGCGCCGACGAAAATCGACGAACTCGCGGCGGGCCAAGTCGGCTACTTCATGGCGAATATCCGCACCATCGACGATGCCAACATCGGCGACACCGTGACCGATGCGTTCAACCCGACGGCCACGGCCATGGTCGGGTACAAATTACCGAAGGCGATGGTTTATTCCGGCTTGTATCCGGTGAATAATAACGAGTTCGAAGACCTCCGCGAAGCGCTCGGTCGCCTCCGGCTCAACGATAGCAGCTTCAGTTTCGTGCCCGAAGTTTCGGATGGTTTGGGCTTCGGCTTTCGTTGCGGTTTCCTCGGGATGTTGCACCGCGAAATCATCCAGCAACGGCTCGAACGCGATTGCGAACTGGACCTCGTGCAGACCGCGCCGAACGTGACGTACGAGATCGAGAAAACCAACGGCGACGTGATCCAGGTTCACGGCCCGCAAGACGTGCCCGACGGTGGCAATATCAAGGAATTCCGCGAGCCGATCGTGAAGATCAGCTTCCTGATTCCGGCGGAAAATATCGGCGGGCTGATGGGCATGTGTACCGAGCGCCGCGGCTCGTTCGTCCGCACCGAATACCTCAGCAAGCAGCGTGTGATTCTCGTGTTCGAGATGCCGCTCGCCGAAGTGATTTACGATCTTTACGACAAACTGAAATCGTTCACGCACGGCTACGGGACGATGGATTACGACCTCGTCGGCTACCGCGAAGCCGACCTGATCCGGCTCGATATTCTCGTTCACGGCAAGCGCGTCGATGCGCTCTCGATCATCGTTCACCGCGCGAGTGCAGATCGTCGCGGACGGCGCGTGTTGCAGAAACTGCGCGAGGAAATTGATCGACACATGTTTGAAGTGTCGTTGCAGGCCGCGATCGGCGGGCGGATCATCGCGCGGGAAACGATCGCCGCGATGAAGAAGAACGTCACCGCGAAATGCTACGGCGGCGACATTTCGCGTAAGCGGAAGTTGTGGAACAAGCAGGCGGAAGGCAAGAAGCGCATGAAGGCCATCGGCATGGTGGACGTGCCGCAGGAAGCGTTCCTCGCGGTGCTGGAAGACGATTAACGATGATTCCACCCGCCACCGAGGCTGCACTTCCGCCCACTGCCGAGGAAATTCCTCCGCCGGTGCGACCGCCTGCCGCGCCCAAAGCCGATTCGTTCCGCCACCTCATGCGGAGCCTGTTGCAAGCGTCCGCGCTGTTTGTCATCGGCTTCCTGTTCATTCGCACATTCGCACTCGAACCGTTCGGCGTCCCCACCGGTAGCATGGCCCCCGCGCTCATTGGCAATCACCGCGAAGCCGCCTGCCCGCGCTGCGATCACCCCGTGGTCGTCGGCGATGCGTCGCAACATCAAGGCGAACGCTCTGCCGTCTGGTTTGCCGATGGCTATTGCCCGAATTGCGGCAAACACGGCATCGACATCGGCAGTACGTGGGAAGTGCCCGGCGATCGATTGATGGTCGATAAAAACGTATTTAATCTGCGTTCGCCGCGCCGCTGGGAAGTCGCCGTGTTCCGCTGCCCAGTGGATATTTCGAAGCCATACGTGAAGCGGATCGTCGGCCTGCCTGGCGAGTCGATTCGCATCCTCGATGGCGAGATTTTCGCGAACGGCGAACTGGCACGCAAGTCGCTCGAACAAGTCCGGGAAACGCGGTTGCCGATCTTCGACATGGCGTTCGCCCCGCCCGGTGGTTGGGGCATCCGTTGGCTCGTCGAACCGGTGGCGGACAACCCGCGATTGCCACCGCCCTCGACCACGCCGCCTGCGGTCGCCGATGCGAATATCGCCCGCGATGCCGCACTGATTCTCGATGCCACGAACCCCAACAAGCCCGCCATCGGCCTCACGTACCGCCATTGGAACATCGACGACAAACGCGAAGAATCGGTCAACGATACGCTCGCGTACAACGGCGCACCGCGACGCAACAAGGGCATCCCCGTTCACGAATTCACGGTCGAATGCGATCTGGAAATCGTGTCCGGTTCCGGCTCGTTCGCGTGTCGGCTCGGCGATGGCCTCGACACGGTGAAGGTCGAATTCCCGATCGGTGATGTTGCGAAACCGGCCGGCGTGCAACTCAGCCGCGACGGTGGCGACCCACCCCGGCAAGTCGCCGGGTTCAAGATCGAAGTCGGTCGCACGTATCACTTGGAGTTCGCGTTCGTAGATCGCCGCGCGAGTGTCGCACTCGATGGCAAAGAGATCGTGACCGCGCTCGACCTGCCCGCCGATGCGGATCGACTCGCGCGGCGCGGCCAAGTCAGCCGGCCAATTCAACTCGGCGCACGCGGCGTACAAGTGATCGTGCATCGCCTAAAATTGTACCGCGACATTTACTACCGCAGCGAGGGCAACAACGCGATCCAAGCCCCGTACCCACTGCCCGCCACGGAGTATTTCTTCCTCGGGGATAACAGCTCGAACTCGAACGATAGTCGCGAATGGTCGATCCCTGGGGTGCCCGAACGGGATTTCATCGGTAAACCATTCCTGATTCACCAGCCGTTGAAGATCGGCCGCACGACAGTCAACGGCACCGCGCGGCCGTACCAAACGGTCGATTGGTCGCGATTGCGCTGGATGCGGTAAGGCCCTGCGTCCCATGGTTACACCATGGACTGAGAGAGCGACCCCTTCAGGGTCGGGTTCTAATCTTCGGTCCTGAAGGGATCGCTCACGTAGCCCATGGTAATACCATGGGAAGGGGGCTGCACCCATGATCCGTGTGGCCGCCGGCTATCGAAATTAAACGTACACGCCCCGAGTAACACGCTATGTTCCTATCGATATTCTCGAAACCCGCACCGAAGCCGGATGCCAAGAAGCCGCCGCGCGATGCGGTGCGCGAGTTTCTGGAAACGATCGTCTTCGTCGTCGTGCTCGTCTTCTTGCTGAAGCAGTTCGTCGTCGAAGCGTTCGTGATCCCCACCGGCTCGATGGCCGAGACGTTGTACGGCTATCAGAAGTCGATCGAGTGTTCGGAGTGCGGGTTCAAATTTCCCTTAAACAGTAGCCGTGAGGTCGAAGGCGATCAGCAAAACGATGGCGCGCGTCAGGCTGTCGTCGGCTATTGCTGCCCGAACTGCCGCTACAAACAAGCCTTCACGAACGACAAACCGTCGCCGTTCAATTCGTCTGGCGATCGCGTACTCGTTCACAAAGCGCAGTACCACCGGTTCGACCCGACGCGCGGCGATGTCGTCGTGTTCAAGTTCCCACAAGAGCCACAGAAAAAATACGGCGCACTGAATTACATCAAGCGACTCTGGGGCTTCGGCGGCGAAACGATCGCCATCTGGCGCGGCGATACGTACGTCGCCAAGAACATCTCATACCCACCCGATGCGCTCAACGACTTCGGCTTCCCGACGTATCCGCGCCCGGATCGGCCCGAAGATTTGTGGCAAGCGAACTACATGTACCACAACGCCGACGAGGCCACGAAGGCGTTCGATGTTGCCCGCGCTGCGGGGTTCACCGACCCGAACAGTTTCCAGATTATTCGCAAAACGGACGACCAATTTCACGCGATGAAGCGGATCGTTTGGGATAACGAACATCAGTCGAACTACCTTGCGGGCAAGACCGTTCCGCCGCGATGGAAGGCCGAAACCGCCGACTGGACCACCGACAATGCGGCGATGCCGAAGGCGTTCGCGCACGCCGGTGGCAACCTCGGTTGGTTGCGTTACCGGCACCTCATCGTCGACGATTTCGGTTCGCTATCCGGAGCTACGCGGCCCGCCGTCGACCCCGCGCCGATCGATAACTTTCTCGGCTACAACGGCGAATGGGACGCAAAAAGTGGCTTCCCCCATTTCGTTTATGATCGCGGCGCAGGCGATCATAAGTTCTGGGTCGGCGATCTCATGCTCGAATGCCAGGCGAAAATCAGCGACGCAAACGCCGAACTGGTTCTGGAACTGTCCAAGGGCGAAAACCGCTTCCAAGCGAAGTTCGCGAATGGCAAAGTCTCACTCGTTCGCACGGGCAAAAACGGCAAAGAGATGGGCACGTTCGCCACGAAAATCACGGGGCCAGGAACGTACAAACTGCGGTTCGCGAACGTCGATTGTTCGCTGCGAATCTGGGTCGACGGTCGCCGTATCGACATCGGTGCCGCCGGCGAATACGCCCCGATGGCACCCGAAACATTCGACGCGAAAGACGAGAAGCACGAAGGCTGGACGACTGCCAACGACGTCGAAGCCCCCGCGAGTATCGGCGCGAGCCAAGGCGTGGAAGTGACGAAGCTAAAGCTATGGCGCGATTCGTACTTCATCGGTGCCGACTCCTACGCAAGCAGCAACGACATCACCGCCGCCAAGCACACGTATTACATCCAGCCCGGCCACTACCTCTGCCTCGGAGACAACAGCGCCCAAAGCTCCGACGGCCG